>JAWKUA010000022.1 GCA_041398785.1 Planctomycetaceae bacterium
GGTTGATCGCTCGCACGTCCGCAGGCGGCGTCAGGCGATCCAGTCGCATTTGTTCCAGGCTGGCATTGTCGGCTCCGTCGCGCGACGGGAACGGGCGCCTTCCCGTGAGCAGTTCGTACATCACAACGCCCAGCGAATACACATCCGCCGCGGCGCTGACGTCACCTGCAGAAATCAGCGACTGCAGATGTTCGGGCGCCAGATACGGCAGCGTACCTCCGACCAGGCTCTGAGCGGCTCCCGGCGACTGCACTTCGGAAGACAGATTGAAGTCCAGCAGCATCGGATGTCCGTCGGCGGCGATCAGAATGTTGGCCGGCTTGACGTCGCGGTGCAGCAGATTTCGACGATGCGCGTGCTGCAGCGCTTCCGCAAGCTGCAGGATGACGAAGCACACTGATCGAGGATAGCTGTCATCGGCCAGGTCGGTTCCGAAACCTTCCGGCATCGACGGCGATTCGTCGGCAAACCGCGGTTCGGTCGGCGTGCCTTTCGCCGCGCCGCGCAGCCAACTGGCCAGCTCCGTTCCTGAGGACGGCAGCCGATCGTGACTGTTCAGTTTCTGAATCGCATCGGCAAGAGTCAGCCGGCCCAGAAACGGCATGCACATCGCCTGCCAACTGCTGGAACGGTGTACCGAATAGACGGGCACGATTCCCGAATGCTGCAGACAGGCAAGCCGCTCCGGTTCATTGGACGTGTCGCTGGAAATCTTGATGACGACGCAGCGATGGGCAAGATCCCGTTGCCGCGCCAGAAACACGCAGGCGAATGCGCCCCGACCGAGTTCCTCAACAATATCGAATTCCGGAAAGGCGGCGGTGAGCCGTTCGACGAGTTCCGCATCGTGACCAGCGTCACCCGCTTTTCGCAACAGACTGCGAAACGAGGAATCCGGTCTTTCATACGCGGTCTCCGGACGTTCGCGGACAGGCCAGTTGGAAACATCGATCCCCAGCCGCCGGGAGTAATCCGCCGGGTCAACCGGCTGACCATGCATCTTTCGAACTCGAAATTCCTCGTAGGCCAACTGCGAACGCCGGTCCTGTTCCGCGAAGATGTCGGGAAAATCCAGCACGTAGTCTTCAACCGTCCGGGGTACTCCCGTGCGCCAGCCTCGCTCCAGATCCACGCGGACCAGCTCGACAACAATCTCCGCGTACGCCGGATGAGACGGCTGCGGCGCAAAGTCAACGGGGGCACAGGGAACACCGGACGCGATGGCGGCTTCGAATGCCTCAACGGCCGAATCCAGGTCGTGCGACTCACTGAGTTCATGCACGCTCATGGTCGCCTCCAATGGCGGTGCGAAGGCGGTCGCGAAACTGCTGCAGCACGCGTTCAATCGTGCGCTTCGATCGCTGAGTGCGTTCCGCGATGCCGGAAACGTCGCAGCCTTCGATGCGCAGGTTGACGATCTGCGCATGAGATTCCGGCAGCGATTCCACCAGTTCGTCAATCACCATTCGCAGCAGAGCGATCTCCGACTGATCGCTTGCCGGAATGTCGCTGTGCGTCGCGTCGAAGTTGACGGTGGTGCCGACGTTCCTTTTCGCGGCGCGATGATGCGCCGAATGCGCCCGGATTTTATTCAGTCCGATCACCAGCAGCAGACCCCACAATTCCTCGCCTTCCGGCACGGCATAGTCACCGCGCGCTGCGCGTCGGAAGAAGGTCCGGAAGACGGACTGCACGACATCGTCCGGGTCGACGCGAATGCGCAGATCATCGGCCAGTTGTCGTCCTGCGAGCGTTTCGAGACGCTCGGCATACCGCACAAACAAAGCCTCGGCCGCATCGTCACACCCGAGCTGTACCCGTTCCATCAGGGTCTGATCGGTCGTCGCGATGTCCGAAGCATTGATACGGGAACCGTCCGGCAACGGGCCACTGTCGGGAGTCGGTTTCGAGTTCATCATCCGCCAAAAAAATGCAGGATTCCTGGTACAGCAGGCATTTTTGTGATGTGGCCCCGGATCGTCAGTGCGGCCCGTCTGTTCCCGGTGATCAGCAGCGCGCCATTCCGTCCGACATCGTACTTGAGCAGGCTTCCGGCACCGAACTCTGCTTTTTGTGGCCGGAAACCGGGCGGACTACTGCTGCCCTCGAAGTTCTCAGTCACTGCAAGTCGATCTGGCGGAGTGCGTCGAAGTGGCGAGTCACGATTCTGAGAACTTTGCGAAGGGTGTCGGTTATTTTGGCGGATCACTCAGCGAAAAGCTACTCACGGTTCCGGAGGCTTTGTGGCAGCGGGTCCAAAAGAATCACCCAAGGGTAGCTAAATGATCATTGATACGATTTTTCGTTCACGTCGTCCGAGCCGGCTTGTTCAAACGCGGCGACGCCGCAACGTCAGAAGGAATCGCACCGAAAGTCGGCTGGAATCGCTCGAATCTCGGCTGCTGCTGGCGGCTCAGATTCATGGGACGGTTTATCACGATGTGAATGCCGACGGAATTCGCCAGCAGGATGAAGGCGGGCTTCCCAACTGGACCGTGTTTCTGGACCAGAATCAGAACGGAGCGCTGGACGCCGGTGAAGATTCGGTCCAGACGGACAACGAAGGCGACTTTCAATTCACAGGGCTTGCGGCCGGTGATTATCGCGTGGTCGAAATTGTTCGCCCTGACTGGACCGCAACGAATCCCGCAACCGGCTATGTCGATGTCACGCTCGCGGATGGCGATGACTTACGAGTTGACTTCCTGAACGAAGGGACGGCCGGCAGTGGGATCATCACCGGCAATGTCTGGACAGAGACATCAACAACGACGCAGAATCATGATCCGGAAGACACCCCGCTGTCGAATTGGACCGTGTTTCTGGATCTTAACGGTGATGGAGTCCTTGATCCCGACGAACCATTCCAACTGACCGACGGCGATGGCAACTACATGTTCACCGGTGTTCTTGGGCTCCGCCGCATGCTGATCAGTTATGAAGTCGCCGCAGTTTGGCCCTGACGGGGTGGGATCCGCGTGACAACAACTTCACCGCCGAAGTTGTCGAACAGGCGAAACGACGGTGATGCCGGATTCTCGCCAACTGGCCGATCCCGAACAGTTCACTTCAATCAGCGGCCGAGTTTCAACGACGCCAACGGCAATGGAATTCAGGACGCTGGCGAATCCGGGCTTATGGCTGGGTCGTGTTCGCGGATACGAACCTGAACAAATGGCCGACGCGCGGGAGAGGCCTCCGCAACGACGTCCGCCAGTGGCAAGTGCAATTATTCGCTATTCGGGCTGGAACCGGGCACGGTGCGAGTCGCGGAGGTGACCCACATCGACTATCGCCCGACATCGCCCGCCAGCGGCTACCGAAATGGCCGTGGCCGGAGGAACGACGACGGCCAATTTCGGCAACCAAAGCTGCGCACCGACGCGGCCATCGGCGGTGTCATCTACGTCGACCGCGACGCTAGCGGAACTCGCGACAAGCCGGGGAAGAAGGCCTGCCGGGCATTACGGGTCTATCTGGACTTTGGACGAAGACGGCGTGCTGGATGCTGACGAACCCAGCATGGTGACGTCGGACGACTTGTTCTATACGCCCGACGACGAAGCCGGACGGTATCGCTTTGAGGCTGGCCGGAGGCACGTATCTCGTCCGGCAGATTCTCCCGGACGTCCTGAGTTCCACACCGGTCGATGAGAGCCGCCAAGTCAGTGACGGTCGGTCCGCTGATGATCGCGACGATATCGACGGCGGCGACCGCTATCGTCCGAGCGAAATTCATGGCATCAAGTTCGAAGACATCAACGGCAATGGCGTGCGTGACGCCGGAGAACCCGGCGTTGAGGGTGTGACAATCTTCATCGATCTCGATCGCGACAATGTTTTCGATGAAGGCATTGTTTCGCCGACTCTGACGCTGGCCGATGGTTCGTACGAATTCCTCGACCGGAAACCGGTGCCTACATTGTTCGCGAAGTTGTCCCGGCTGGCTGGATTCAGACGTTTCCAATGACTGGTGGTGGCGATGGAATTCTGTGGCCAGGAGGTGTCAGCAACCCGGCTGTTGGGAATGTTTCTCCGGACCACATCACTGTGCCTGGCCGAGGCGAACCCACACCGAAACCGTTAGTCTGACGCCGCCGACCACCGGGCGCGATTACCGACATGGTGGACGTGTTCCTGCTGTTTGATGACACCGGCAGTTTTACGTTCAACAGCCCGATTGTTCGAGCTGCCTTTCCGAACATCATCAGCGAACTGCAGACGCGGCTGCCCGGCATCGACTTGGGATCTGTGTGACGTCTGGAGGAATACGGCAACTTCGAGCTGAATACAGCACCGGCAGGCCGTTCATTCTGAATCAGCTGATCATCATTCCAGCCCGACAGGCTACACCGACGCGGAAGTGCAGGCGTCGATTCAGGCGTTCTGGATCATGGCTCCCGGGCTACGGCGGCGACCGTCCGGAAACAGTCATCGAAGCCGCTGTATCAGATGGTCACGGGAGCCGAAGCCGCTGACGGCAACAACGACGGCGACACCACCGACAGCGGCCCGCCGGAGGCTATTCGACTCAGGTCAGTCCCGCACGAGCGGTGACGTTCCTGCGTTTTCAACATTCACTCCCGATACGGCTCATGGAGGCCTGGCCGCGTCCGGAACCATCGGCGGAGCGGGTTCCGGAGCCGCTGCCGATCATCATCACGGCAACTGATACCGGTTTCGCTTTATCAGCCGAAGGGCGAAACCGAGGGTGCTGGTCGGCGTCGACGGTCTGACTCTGCCGGTTTCGAGCGCGTCTCCTACAACGGCCGTGGAACGACGCCGTTCAGCAGCGGAGCCGGCATTCAGGAAACCATCACCGGTTCGAACGCATCAGCGCTTTGGTGGTCGGGCTGGGAACAACTGACTCGCCAACGACTGGATCCTCGTGTTGGTCTGGAAGCCCTCGCCAGTCTGATAGAACCATCAATCGCACGACAACGACGATCGCCAACGGCATCTGCTGACCGATCGACCCCGGCGATCCGTTCTACTTCAAAAATCGGCAGCGGCGGCGATCCTCTGGTTGGCAAATATCGCCGACGGAATCGTGGCGGCGATTGACGGTGCCGCCTGCTCCATCAATGTGAACGTGACTCTACGGGCGTCTGATCCGCGAGTTCACATCGATTTCAGTCCCGGCGTGATCAACGGACTTGGTGCCGGAGATACCGCTACGCTTGACGTTACGTTTACCGGCGACGGACGTCCGCATCGCTTTGATCTGCAGTTCGTGCGCGAAGGCACGGACGTTGTCCTTCGGTCTGACTCCGTCGTGCTTGGCACCCCGGTTTCCGGTGAAGGTTGGGAACAGCGGAGGACTGCGAAGACGGTGAGCACAGGACGGCATCGACTTCGGCAACCAGCAGTGGTGCGTTTGTGCCGAATGTCGCCCCCAGTTTCACAGCCGGAGCAAACCAGGCCGTCGCGGAAGATTCCGGACCGCAGACTGTCGAAGCGTGGGCCACTAACATCAGCCCCGGTCCGCTCAGTGAAGCCGCTCAGGCTGTGGACTTCATCGTCAGCAATGACAACGCAGGCCTGTTTTCCGCCCAGCCGGCGATCTCACCGACCGGCACGCTGACGTACACGCCGGCTGCCAACGCCTTTGGTTCCGCAATCGTCACAGTGCAGATTCACGACAACGGCGGCACCGCCATGGGTGGCGTCGACACGAGTGCTTCGCAGACGTTTGTCATCGAAGTGACTGCCGTCAACGATCTCCCGACGGCCGAAGATGATGGCTACTCAATCGACGAAGACGGTGTGCTGACCATCAATGCCGACACGGGCGTTCTCAACAACGACTCCGACATCGACAGCACGACTTTGACAGCGCATCGAGGCACCGGACCCGCCAACGGAACACTCGTGCTGAATGAAGACGGTTCGTTCACCTACACCCCGAATGCTGACTTCAACGGAACAGACACCTTTACCTACTTCGTATTCGACGGTACGGACTTTTCCGATCCGGCAACCGTTGAAATCCGTGTGAATGCAGTGAACGACGCGCCGGTTGGGCTGCCGACGATCGGTGTGACCGATTCGGGACTGGTCACGTTTC
Source organism: Planctomycetaceae bacterium (assembly GCA_041398785.1). Lineage (NCBI taxonomy): Bacteria > Pseudomonadati > Planctomycetota > Planctomycetia > Planctomycetales > Planctomycetaceae > Planctomycetaceae bacterium. The sequence goes on from JAWKUA010000022.1 coordinate 6,068, forward strand.
CCGTTGGCACGACGATAACCAACATCTTCCGGACCGGTTCGATGTCGTCGGTTGTCGAACGTAACGGTTACTCCTTCACCATCACCGGCCTGAACACGTATGGCCTGATGTCGATCAATACGTCCGACTTCGACGGTGTTCATCCGGATGGCGGCGGACTGCTGATGCGGCAGGCCGATTACGCTCGCTATCCGGTGATTGTGCGACGCCTCGACGGGCAGCCGTTTGGAATTCGCACCGCAGCAATTCGCGAAGACAGCACTGCATCGGGGCTGCAGCTTCCGATCTTTGGCAAGCATCACGAAACGGGAGCTTCCTTCAGCAACGATTTCATCTTCGACCGTGATCCGACCACCTACGACGTGTTCGACTTCGCTGCAGCGGACGAACGATTCCTGTCCGTCGACTATCTGGTCATCTATCCCGTGGAAAGTACGGTTATCGAACCGATTATCACCACGCACACAATTGATTACCTTGACGTCTTTTCGCTGTCTGCTCCAACCGTGGTTCAGTCCGGCGATCTGCTGACCGCGAACACCGGCGACATCAGCGACGTCGATGGTCTCGGGACCGTTCAGCTATCAGTGGCTGCGAGACGGCTCGCCGATCGCCGGAGCCACCGCAGACAACTATCTGCTGACGGATGCTGACAACGGCACATGATCAGCGTTCAGGTCAACTATACCGACGGCGGCGGTACTCTGGAAGTACTGACCAGCGACGCGATCGGGCCAGTCGGCGGAAGCACGAATTCCCCGCCGACCGGTGAACCCGTCATCACCGGCACACCCACCGAAGACCAGACACTTTCGGTCGACGTGAGCAGCATTGCCGACGCGGATGGACTCGGCCCATTCACCTATCTCTGGAGCACCGGCGCCACCACACCGACGATCACGCTGGGCGACACTGAAGTCGGCACGGAAATTTTCGTGACCGTGTTCTACAACGATGGCAACGGAACACTGGAAACGCTGACCAGTGCCTCCGTTCGGACCGATCGTTAACGTGAACGATGCTCCCACCGGCAACGTCGTCATCAGTGGTACGCCTACGGAAGACGAAATTCTGGCGGCCGATGTCAGCGGCATCGCGGACGCCGATGGCCTTGGCGAATTCAGTTATCTGTGGAGCACCGGTGCGACAACGCCTTCGATCACGCTGGGTGATTCCGACGTCGGCAGCAGCATCACCGTGACCGTCAACTACACCGACGGTCAGGGCACGGCCGAATCGCTGACAAGCGTTGCCGTCGGCCCAGTTGCCAACGTCAATGATCTGCCGACGGGTGATGTGGTCATCGTCGGGAGTCCACTGGAAGGACACGTTCTGTCTGCCGACACGAGCGGTATCGCCGACGACGATGGTCTCGGACCATTCAGCTCTCTCTGGAGTAACGGAGCCACAACGGCCTCGGTCACACTCACCGCTGCGGACGTGGGAACCAGCGTCTCGGTCACCGTCAGCTACACCGACGGCCACGGCGCGGTGGAATTTCTGACGAGTGCCTCCGTCGGCCCCGTCGGCGACGTGAATTCACCGCCGACTGGCAGTGTCATCATCACCGGCGTGCCGACGGAAGACGAAATCCTGACCGCCGACGTGACTGGCATCGCCGACGCGGACGGCCTCGGTCCATTCAGCTATCTGTGGAGCACCGGCGCCACAACGCCGTCGATCACGCTTGGCGACTCCGACGTCGGCAGCACTATTACCGTCACCGTCAGCTTCGTTGACGGCGGTGGCACCAGCGAATCACTGACGAGTGCCGCAGTCGGGCCGGTCGCTAACGTGAACGATGCTCCCACCGGACTTCCGATGATTACCGGCATCGCTCGCAGTGGCCAGACGCTGAGTGTCAGCACGAGCGGCATCGCAGACGCCGATGGCCTGGGACCGTTCACGTACCAGTGGCTGCGAGACGGCGCTGTCATCGCCGGAGCGACCGGAACAACTCTGGTGCTCAGCACCGCTGATGTCGGAAGCCGGATCAGTGTGCAGGTCAGCTACGTCGATGGCCACGGCACTGCAGAAGGTCCATTGACAAGTTCCCCCACGGCGCCTGTGGAAGATGTCATTCTCGATCCGGGCGGCACCAAATTCTTCGTCGTCGATCAGTCTCGCCGACGGACGTTCGAGTACGACGCCGATGGCAATGCTCTCGACAACAACCGCCTGAACACGGAAGAAGAAAAACCTCGCGGTATCGCCGCCAGCCCGGATGGATCGACGCTGTGGGTCGTCGATGCCAAAGGTGAAGTTTTTGTCTATGACAGCGACAACAACCTGCTGGGCAACTTCGAAATCGAAGGAGTCGACAAGCCGGAAGGCATCACCGTTCACGGCGATGACCTCTGGATTGTCGACCGCGGCGAAGATCGAGTGTACTTCTTCGAAGGTGCCGCACCACGACGAGGAGGAAAGGCCGAACCGACCTCCAGCTTCCGTCTTGATCGCCGCAATGGCAACGCGATGGACATTGTCACCGACGGCACGCACATCTGGGTCGTCAATAGCAATGCCAACGATCGAGTCTTCCGCTACTCCGTCGGCGGAACACTGGAAGGATCCTGGTCCATCGACCCGGTCAACGCGACCCCCACCGGGCTGACGATCGACCCCAACGACGTCAACCACATCTGGATCGTCGATGCCGGTACGGACAGCGTCTACGAATACGACGGAGCAACCGCGCTGACATCCGGTTCCGCTGTGGCCAATTCCGTGTTTGAATTGGCCGCAACCAACACCAATCCACAGGGAATCGCGGATCCGGCTCCCGCCGGGCATCCTGCCTCAACGGCACCCGCAACGCTCGTTCCTGTTGTGGTTCAGCCGCCAAGAACAACAACGGAACGGCTCGATTGTTCCGACGATTCCGTTCAGACGGCAACCGACGACGGCGACGCAGTCCAGGTCAGCACATCCGTCGAAACAAATGCGATCCGATGGCGAAGTTTGCTGCTGAAGAGTTCAAGGCCTTCAATCAGCACACCGACGGAAAGCGGCGGTTCACGGCTGATCGCCGCAGATGATGATGCTGCCGTCGATTCCGTGTTTGCGGACGACCTGCTGCTGAACGAATTGTTGTAGAACGAAGAAGGTAACAGGATTCTCAATACTCGAAGCAGCGGTGAGGCGACACCAGGCACACGCATTCCGTGTGCCGAAGCCTCGCTGCTGATTCGCGTCCAAAAATAAGAGGTCACCGCGACATAGACGTGCCAGTTCAAAAGCGTCTCTGGCCGGTGGGCCGACACATAGTCAGCCGTTGGCGTGAGCGACCGGTTCTGTTCCTCTGACCCGTGGCCGCCTGTGTGCGGTGTTGATTCCAAACGTGTTGTATTCCGGCCGGCGAAATGGCAGCCCTCAGGCCGGCCAATGTCTGATCCCGGTGATTCGTCGTCAGCGACTGCATCAGCGGCAACTCAGAAGGAAAGGTCGATTCATGTCACACGTATTTTCACTGTTTGACCGCGGACGCAACATTCGACGTTTCAAAGCCAGAAAAGGATACAAGGCAGCTTTCCTGCGGGCGGAATCGCTGGAATCACGGACTCTGTTGACCACTCTTTCCTGGTCGTCAGCTCCGGCATTGCCTGCTCCGCGAACAGACGCCGTCGCGCTTCAGGGTTCCAATGGTGCCATCTACCTGCTCGGCGGAAATTCGGCCGCAGCCACGGACACGCCCGTTCTGGGTACGACCGCAACAAGCTGGTCCACAGGTGTCGCCATTGACTTTCAGCGAATTGATCTCGGTGCGGTTCGCATCGGGAATTCGCTCTATCTGTTTGGCGGTACCGGAGGCAATGAAGGCAGCGACGAAGTCCTGAACTATGACTACCTGACCGGCGACAGTCAGGATCTGGCCAAGATGAACCTGGTTCGCTACGACCACGGCTTTGCAACGGATGCGGAAGGGCGAGCCTACGCTCTGGGCGGCATCGGCGTCTTTGCGGACGGCGAAATCTGGTCGGAAGCGGAACGCTACGACCCGGCGACGGATACATGGTCTTCCATCGCTTCGATGCCGCAGGCCCTGCATGGGCATTCGGCGGTCAATGATGGAAACGGTCGCGTTCTTGTCTTCGGCGGATCGACGACTCTGGACGATTCCGGCATCCAGCGAACGGTCTACAGTTACGACGTTGCGAGCGACACGTGGTCAACCGTCGCGCCGATGATTGTCGGTACGCGGGACAGCGCGGTGGCTGTAGACCACAACGGTCTGATCTACGTCACCGGAGGAATGACAACCACCGGCGCAACGGATGCCGTTCAGACCTACGATCCCATGACCAACACCTGGTCATCGGAAACAGCATTGCCCGCGCCCGTCTATTCTCACGCGGCGGCGTTTGATGCCGCTCATCGGATCATCATCGCGGGAGGATTCGATCAGTCGGGTACTCCGACCAGCGCTGTCTACCGGACACAGGATCTGAGCGTACCGGATGTGGCTCCGGTCATCTCCACATCGCCCGTTGTAAGCGGTTCGCTGGACACGTTCTATACCTACGATGTCAACGCCAGCGGAAATCCGGTTCCAACCTTCGCACTGACGACGGCGCCAGCAGGGATGACGATCGATGAATTCACCGGTGTGATCTCCTGGCAGCCGGTTGCGGGTCAGGTTGGTGTGCATTCGGTGGTTGTTAAGGCACAGAATCGAGCGGGAACGGCCGAGCAGTCGTTCGACATCACGGTGGTCGCCGATACGATCGCACCGACAACACCAACGGGGTTCGCTTTTGACAGCGCAACGCAGACGTCCGTGACGTTCACCTGGAATGAATCAACGGACGCGGTGGGCGTGGATCACTACGAAGTCGCGACGGCAGCCTATGTCGGTCCACGATTCGGGAAACACTGGGTCTACACAGTCATTCAGACCGTGCCCGGCGACACCACAACAGCAACCATCAGCGATCTGGCACCGCTGTTCACGGAAGACTATGCCGTCCGAGCCGTCGACGCAGCGGGCAATGTCTCTGCCTGGACGGCTCGCGTGTTCGCCACAACTCTGGCTCCGCCGACGATAGCCTTCAGCTACGGTACACAGACCAGCGGCACGATTGTCAGCCCGGCGCTGACTCCGATTACCATTCGTCTGTCGGGCACCGGAAATCCGACTCCGACATTCTCCATCGTTTCCGGTCCGGCAGGTATGTCAGTCGACGCGACCACCGGCGTCGTGCAGTGGACACCTGGCGTTGACGACGTCGGCCTGAACGATGTGACATTTCGCGCGAAGAATTCGGAAGGCACTGCTGACCTGGTCGTTTCGATCGACGTCACCTCCGACGCACCTCAGCTTTCCGTCCAATTCGGCCCGTCGGGTGGCGTCATCCGGTCGGGAACGCTGTTCACGGCAGATGTGATTGATTCCAGCAATACGCCTTCGACCTTTTCACTCGTCTCTGCCGCGGCCGGTCTGACGCTGGACGGTGCGACCGGAGCGATCGCGTGGACACCGGCGGGCGAACAGGGCGGCGTCAATCTGGTGACAGTGCGAGGCGAGAATGCCGGAGGAACGACGGATCTGACGTTCGCTGTCAACGTGCTGTTCACAGGCGCCGTGACGGGAGTGACGGTGACGAATCTGGATTTGCTTGAACACACGGCCAACTGGATCGCGCCGACGGGTGAAGGGTCAGGACTGGTCGCCAGTTACCACGTCCGTGGATTTGCTGAATGGGGCGTCGGCAGAACCTATACTACTCACACGGTTGACTACGACGTTCCCGCTTCGCAGACCAGCGTTGCTCTGGCGGGCCTATTGATTGGCAAGTCGTATCGATTGACCATTACTCCGCTGGACGCGGCGGGTCATCCGGGAGTTGCCGACAATTCCGCGACGTTTGTTCACAGACCCGCTTTGCCGATTGTCAGTTGGACGGTCGACGGCAGCACGGGCGGATTAGGCGTCCCGGGTATCGCCATTGCCGAGCAGCCGGTTCAGGTGGCGCTGACGGATTCCCAGACAGCTTCCAGCACATTTGAACTCATCAGCGGACCCGAGGGTCTGACATTTGATCCATCGACGAACACCGCCAACTGGACCCCAACCGTCGACCAGGTAACCACCGGATACACGACCGCCGATGTCACATTCCGCGCGACAAACTATGTGGGCTCGGTAGACGTGACGGTGCCGATCCGTGTCTTCTTTTCCGGCACCGTTCGCCACGCATTCGCTCAGCGAAACGGGTATGAGGCCAGTGCCAGCTGGGATCCGCCGATTGACAATGCCTCTCCGGTTGTAACCTACAGCATCACTCGCTATTGGACGTTTCAGGGCTCGCATCAGGGTTCCGCCACATACACCGTGCCGGGCGACGTGACCAGTTTTGACTTTGTGCTGGGTCCGACAGGTGCTGTGGTCCACACGGGAATTGATATTACACCCGTCGACGAATTCGGCAACTTCGGAGTGACAACCGGACGAATTGCCTTTGGTTCCTACCAAAACGACCTTCCGCCGATCGCCGTTGACGATGCCTACGACGCGATTGAAGACACACTGTTGTCTGTTCCCGCGCTGTCGGGCGGCGTGCTTCAGAATGACATCGACACGGACAATACGCCGGGAGCAAGCGTGCTGACGGCCCAGCTCGTCTCCGGTCCGGCCAATGGCTCACTGATTCTTGGTTCAACGGGGTCCGTCAGCTACACACCGAATGCTGACTTCAACGGCACCGATTCCTTCGTCTACCGCGTCTTCGACGGTCGCTTCTATAGCGAAAACGCCACGGTCACGATTAGTGTCGCAGCAGTCAACGACGCTCCGAAGGCGCTGGATGATTACTACTTTGCTACAGCCGGCACTTCACTGCCCGTCGATGCCGCAGCCGGCGTGTTGGGCAACGATTTCGACGTTGACGGCGACGCGGTGATTGTCAGCATCACGCGCAGCCCGTTCAATGGTTCGGTGAATCTCAATGCGGACGGTTCGTTTGTGTACATACCCGGCCCCGGATTTACGGGAATCGACACGTTTACTTATGTTGCAAGCGACGGACTACTCGACAGCCGGGAGTCCACTGTCTCCATCGAAGTTGCCCTGCCGCCAACGAAATTCTTTGTCGTGGACACGGATGTCGAGAGCACGTTCGAGTACGCCGAAGACGGTACGCTGGTGGACAACTACAGCCTGCGCGGCAACAACCGAGCTTCTCAGGGAGCAGCGGCGACGAGCGACGGATCGACACTGTTTGTCGTCAACGCCAACAAACGCGTCTTTGTCTATGACGATGCAGGAGGTTATCGCGGATTCTGGACAGCACTTGGACCCATGCGAGTCGATGGGATTGCGACTGACGATACCGATATCTGGATTCTCGATCGGCGGCTCGACATGGTCTTCCACTATGCCAATGCGGCGTCGCTGCGATCCGGCGAAATGGAACCAACTGATAGTTTCGCTCTGCATGTGAATAACAGGAACGGAACGGGAATCACAACCGACGGCACAAATATCTGGGTCGTCAACGATATCCCCGGAAAAGACAAGGTCTATAAGTACGACATGGAGGGAAAATATGTGACCCGTTGGAATATCGATCCGGTCAATTCGCAGCCAACCGGCATCACCATCGATCCCACGGGAGCCAGCAACGACATCTGGATCGTGGATAGCCTGACCGACAGCGTTTACCAGTACAATCGCGGAGCGGCTCGTGTCGGCGGGAACGCGACTGCCGACGCCGTCTTTGCTCTGGCTCCCGGTAATACGAACCCGCAGGGGATCGCGGACCCGCCGCCTGTCGGACGAGTGTATTCGAAGCCGACAACAGCGAATCCCGGCTTTGCAAAACGTGCCGTGGCAGCACCGGTTCGGGCGATTCCGGCTGTGACGATTCCTGTCTCGTCGCCGACGTCACCTTTGGTTCCGCCTCGTCGGCACGCATCGGAACGTATTTCCGTGGACGATTCCGCTGTGACGGCATCCGTCGGTGACATGGGGGATGACGTCGGCAGACCCGTCAGGAAAACCAGTTTCGAATGGCAAAGTCTGATGAAAACCCGCACGCAAAGTTCACTCGACGCAAACACGGCAGCGGACAATTTTCCGGTGTTCGCTGATGTGAATGCAGCCGTGGACTCCGTGTTTGCGGACGATCTGCTGCTGAACGAACTGCTGTAGGAAGAAGGTGGAACGCCGGGCTGCGGTGTTGCTGACGGTTCCCCGCTATTGAAGCATCGGCAAGGCGCAATCGGGCACACGGCCACCGTGTTCCTGCGCGTCGACCGTGGTTGAATTCATACAAACCGGGCCGGCCAATTGTCAGACCGCATGTTGTCGGTCGCATTCCGTAAGAATTTCCACGGGGTCCCTTTCATGAAGCTCATCAACCGGCGAACCGCATTCGCCCGTGCCGGCATCCGGCGCTTTCAATCGGACTCCGGGGACTGCGATCGATACCCGGTGAAATGATCTGAAAGCTGCCGGCACGGGCAATGCGACCTGCCTGGTTACGCGTAACGCGTCCGGACGGCAAACCTTTGGGGAAACTACAACTCCCGAAGATAGGCATACAGATCGGCCAGGTCCTGAGCACTGACGTCCTTCAGCAGCCCGGCGGGCATCAGTGATGTTCGCTGTTGCTGCCGGCCTTCGATTTCATGGGCTTCGATGCGGTAGGTGTTGTGAGCCGCATCGCGCAGCAACAGCCCGTCCACGGATTCATAGACGATCAGGCCGGCGTAGATTTTTCCGGAAGTCGTTTCGATGGATGTGGTCTGATATCGGGACGACACGTCTCGATTCGGTTCCACAACGGCGGCGAAGAGATCGTTCCGGGAAAACCGCCGGGCGACACCCTGCAGGTCCGGTCCCAGAGCCTGGCGTCCTCCGTGGCACCGCGAGCAGGACAGCTTCGCAAACAGTTGTTCGCCGTGCTTTTTGTTGCCGCGTTCCCAGGCGACGGTGTCCAGCATTTCCAGCGTTTTTGCCGCATCTTCGCCGGCGTCGGCGGGGTGATAGTCCGGAAACTGCTGACGCAGAAACGCGTCGCACGCAGCCAGTGGTTCGGGCTGCGGCTTGTGCCCGTCGTCGCCGAATTCAAACGCGAAGTCTTCGCCGGTGTTGACTTGAAGCAGCCGAACAGCCTGTTCGCGAAGCTCGTATTCGCGGCTGTCGTTCATCAACCGGCGAGCGGCGCTAAGCAGAGCGAACTGTTCGCCCGCGTCGGCGGACGCGGGGAGTGCCTTCAGCGCTTTCAGGCAGGCTTCAACGGCGTTGATCTGCCCGGATGCCAGTCCGTCCACGAACAGTTGCCGATCGGCGGCGTCGGGCTTCTCGGCAATCACCATCAGCACGGCGTCGCGGACGCTGAGATTGTCCAGTTGCTCACGCAGCAGCTTCTGATGAGCGGGGTTGGTGGATTCGCCGATCAGAAAGACGACTTCATTGGACCACTTATAGTTTTCGTCGGCCGCAATTCTGGTGACGAAGGCATTGATGGCTGCGGGGACTTTTTCCTGACTGATTTCGTTGGTCAGCAGAACATGGCCGGGCAGCCCCAGGCCGGGCTGATCGACGATGACCTGCGGAATTGCCGGGTCCACGGCGATGAGTGCCTTGTAGAGTTCTCCGATGCGGTCATTCCAATTGGAATCCTGCTTCAGATTCCGCTGTTCAATTTTGACATCCAGATTCACCAGACCGGCGGCGGTGGCGACTGTTTGTTCGTACGTCCGGTCGACGGCGATCCGCGCGAGTGCAGCCAGCCGGTGGATGTCTGCCGTCGGCGCGGAATCCGCTGTGATGCCGGCCAGCAGCGGATCGATCAGATCGCGATTCAATGGTGCCAGCATGGCGATGATGCGAATGAGTTCGTGGTCAAGTTCGTCGTTCCCTGACGGAAAGACGGCTGCGATCGAAGTCCGGACGGGATTGAGCTTCAGGTCGAATTCATCAAGCGACAGTTGCGGCGCGTAGCTGTCGAACACGGCGTCGCGGCCGAGTTTCGGACCGACGTCGCCGAGCCCCAGTTCCAGCAGCCGAGCCGCGTCCGCGCGCAGATCCGCAGGTTGCGCTGAATCCGCCAGCACTGTCATCGCCAGTTCAACGGCATCCAGATCGAGCGATGTCGGTCGCAGATGCATTCCCAGCGACATCGCAACCAGAGCCCGCGGGTTTCCGTCCAGCAGTGCGGCCAGTTTCGCCGTCTGAGTTTCCGACAATTGTTCCATCAGACTTCCGGCGGAGTACCGCACGAACCGATCCGACGAACCCAGAGCCGCCGCGATTCGCGGAAGTGCCTTTTCCAGCACTTCAGAACCGGATGCCGTAACCAAAGCTTCCAGAGCAGCGCGGACAACCTGCGGCTCGCGATCGCCGAGAAACGGCAGCAGCATCGCGACGCCGGGCGATGCCGGATTCTTCCGACCAATCCCCCATGCCGCGCGAGCCCTGACCTGCGACGACTTCGCTTTGCTGAGTTTCGTCAGCGTCGCTTCGCCCGGACCCCGGAACAATTCGGTCAGAATCTCCACAGCACGAACTCGCTGGTCCGGACGCCGGCCTTCGTCGACGGCCGCGTCCGCAAACACATCGGCTCCCAGAGTCTCCGCCAGCGGCACCCAGACGGCGCGCGACCAACTGCTTGCGGGCTGGGGAGCCGTCAGCACACGGTCCAGCCGTTCGGGATCATTCGTGGCCACCGTTTGCGACAGCAGCGTTTCCTGGTTCTCGTTCGCTTCGTAGACGATGCGGTACACGCCGCCGCGAGTCCCCCGGCCGCCGACGCTGACGTACAGGCTGCCGTCCGGAGCCACTTCCATATCCGTGGGGGCGAAACCAAACTGGCCGCTGCCGGCAGCGAACTCAATCGGCTCCGAGTCCCAGACGGAACCATCGGGTTTCAGCGGCAGAGCCATAATCCGGCCGAAGGTCCAGTCCTGAACAAACAACGCTCCGTAATATGTTCCGGGAAACTGCGTGTGCCGGTAACAGATGACTCCCGTCGGCGAACCTCGCCCGAAACTGGCGACGACGGGCGGCATGTCGAAGAAGCGTTCCGGCCGTTTCCAGCTTCGCGTGACCCAGCCGGCGTTCGACCGGGGAGTCACTTGAAAGACGCGAGTCGGCTCGTACCACGGCAGCGACACGTCGCGTTCTCCGTCGCTGTCGTAGGTGAAGATGTCTCCCGAAATGGAAAACGCGAAGTCGTAGGCATTGCGAAATCCGTCGGCCAGGACTTCGCCGCCGAACAGGTCAGGTTTCAGCCGCAGCAGCGTTCCCGCGTATGGTAGCTTCAGCGGAGACGTCGGCAGCGTGGCATACGAACTGGTCACGCCCGACATGTTGCCGGCGATGATGTACCACCATCCGTCCGGGCCTTTCTGGATCGAATGCACATGATGTTCGCCGCCGGCCTGAATTCGCAGAAACACTTCGGGATCGCCGTCCGCGCGGCCGTCGCGATTGTCGTCACGAAAAATCTGCAGCCCGTCGTCTCCCGAACACAGCAGATGCGGCCCCAGGAAGTACATTCCCTGAGCTCCGGTTTTCGGTCGATCGGCGAACTCACGGTATCGGTCGGCTTTTCCGTCGCCGTTGATATCCAGCAGCGTGCGAACGTAGCCGGGGCCGGAAACAACGATTCGCCCGCGGGAATCGGTCGTCAGACTGTGAATGTCGTGGGCCAGATCATCGTCCGCGAACAATTCCACGCGAAAACCCTGCGGGACGGTAATGCCGATGTCGTCGGCGCTGGCGGCCGGCAACAGCGCAACCCAAAGGCTAAGCATCGCCGGGACGGGCAGACAAAAGGACAGGCTCCGCGATCGCGCCGCGAGACTCTGGTTCACCATGAATCGAACTCCGTTGCTGTGTGAAACGCCGGGACTCGAAGTCTAACGCGTCGGAAAAATTTTGTCCGCCTGCTTTCGTCTGCGGCACGTCGTCACCCGGTTCACCGCGCGATTCGACGCCGGCGGCTGATTTCCTACACTTCCGCTGACGTTTTCGAATCCCCCACCGGACTCGCCAGGCATGTCAGCAGAACGGTTACCCGCGGCTGGTCGACGACAGGTCGCCGCAATTTGCATCACACTGTGGTTTTCCATGGCCGCCGCGCAGCCACCGTCCGGCGACAATCGTCCTCCCGTCGTGCTGACGGAAGCCGGTGCCGCGCTGCATCGCGACGGCCTGTTGTTCGACGGTCACAACGATCTGCCGTGGGAAATTCGCACGCGCGGGAAGTCTTCGTTTGCGGAATTCGACATCTCGCAGCCTCAGCCGGAGATTCACACGGACATCGTGCGGCTGCGATCCGGCGGCGTGAAGGCTCAGTTCTGGTCTGTGTATGTTCCCGCCGACACGGATGCCGCGGGGACAGCTCTGCTGCAGACGCTGCAGCAGATCGAACTTGTGCAGGCGATGATTCGCCGCTATCCGGAAACGTTTGAAATGGCGTCGACGGCCGACGACGTGGAACGCATCATTCGTGAAGGCAGAATCGCCAGCATGATGGGTGTCGAAGGCGGCTATTCCATCGAAGGATCGCTGGACAACATTCAGCGGCTGTACGACCTGGGCTGCCGCTACATAACGCTGACGCATTCGAAATCGCTGGCCTGGGCGGATTCCGCGACCGACGAACCTCGCGTCAACGGCCTGTCGGAATTCGGTGAAGCTGTCGTTCGCGAAATGAACCGCGTCGGAATGCTGGTGGATCTGTCTCACGTGTCACCGGCAACGATGAAGGCCGCGCTGAAGGTGACGGCGGCCCCCGTCATTTTTTCGCATTCGTCGGCACTGGCGATCAACGACCATCCTCGCAACGTTCCCGATGACGTGTTGAAACTGACGGCGGCGAATGGCGGTGTCGTGATGGTGAACTTCTTTTCAAAATTCGTCGTCCCGACGTCGCGACTCAACGCGAATTCGTCCGACCGCGGAAGCATCCACGATGTTGTCGACCACATCGAACACATCATCAACACGGCCGGCATCGATCATGTCGGCATCGGTTCGGACTTCGACGGAGTGCCGCAGTTGCCGACGCAACTCGACGACGTATCGACGTATCCGCTGATTACTCAGGAACTGCTGAACCGGGGACACTCCGCCGACGACATCCGAAAAGTGCTCGGCGGCAACATCCTGCGAGTTCTCCGCCAGACGGAACAGGTCGCCGCCGAAATGCGCTGACGATACGGCGCCGGCGCAGGTGCGCAATTTACGGAATCCTGTCTTCCATCCTCGCCGGACGCTTGGCCCGTGGCACGTCACTCGTTTCAATCCGTCCGCTCATTCAACAGCTTTCTGCGGAATCGCAATATGCCCCGGATCAAACCTTTCAAGGCCCTGCGTCCCGCCGACGGTCAGGCTCAACAGGTCGCGTCCGTTCCCTACGACGTCGTCAACCGCGAAGAAGCCGCAGCACTGGCCGCCGGCAATCCCAACAGCTTTCTGCACGTTGTGCGCCCGGATATCGATCTTCCGCCGGACACCAATCCCTACGCCGACGAAGTCTATGCGAAGGGCCGGCAGAATCTGGATCGCCTGGTCAGCCAGGGAATCCTGCAGCGTGACAGCGACGACTGCCTGTTTGCCTACCGGCAGATCATGAACGGCGTTTCTCAGACGGGAGTCGTCTGTTGCTGCCACATCGACGATTACGAAAACAATCTGATCCTGAAACACGAAAAGACGCGTCCGGCCAAGGAAGATGACCGAACGCGACATGTCCTGGCACTGAACGCTCACGCCGGACCCGTGTTTCTGACCTACCGCGACGTTCCGGACATCACTGTTCTGGTGGAGGCCGCCTGCCGGCAGGCGCCGTTGTACGACTTCACTGCGGTCGACGGCGTGCAGCACACCGTCTGGCGAATTGCCGACACGGTGCCGCTGGTGGAGCAGCTTTCCGCCGTGCCGCGGTTCTACGTTGCCGACGGACATCATCGTTCCGCAAGTGCCTGGCGAGCCGGCGCGGCGCGGCGAGCCGACAACCCCCGTCACACCGGCCAGGAAGAATACAACTGGTTTCTGACCGTGCTGTTTCCCGCCGATGAACTGAATATCCTGGCCTACAATCGCATCATCCGCGATCTGAACGGACTCACGCCCGACGAAGTGTGTTCGAAGCTGGCCGCCGTCGGCAGACTCGAACCGGCATCCCATCCGGTGCCGGACGCGACTGGTTCCTTCTGTTTTTACCTGGCCGGCCGATGGCACAACCTGACCATTCCCGCCAATTCGATCGACCACAGCGACGCAATCGAATCGCTGGACGTTGCGATTCTGGAAAGACGTGTGCTGGAACCCGTCTTCGGCATCGGCGACGTGCGGACGGACCCTCGCATCGATTTTGTCGGCGGCATTCGCGGTACGAAGGAACTGGAATCGCGAGTCAACAGCGGTGAATGGGCCTGCGCCGTGTCGATGTACCCAACGTCTGTGAACCAGCTCATGGCCGTTTCCGACGCCGGAAAAATCATGCCACCCAAAAGCACCTGGTTCGAACCCAAGCTTCGCAGCGGGCTGCTGGTTCATACTCTGGATTAGACACATGACGCCTGAAACACAAATCGCAGAATTCCTCGACGGAAGCCGTTTCGCAGTCGCCGGAGCATCCACGGATCGCGACAAGTACGGAAACAAAGTGCTGCGCGTCTATCAGCAAAAGGGCTACGACGTGGTCCCGATCAATCCGAAAGCGGACACGGTCGAAGGCATCGCGGCCGTGGCTTCGCTGAAGGACATCGCCGAACCCGTCCACGGCCTGTCAATCGTCACACCGCCGTCCGTCACCGAACGTGTCGTGAACGAAGCCATCGAACTCGGCATTCGACACATCTGGATGCAGCCGGGAGCGGAAAGCGACGCAGCCGTCACCGCCGCGCACCAGGCGGGCGTCAACCTGATTCACGGCGGCCCGTGTGTTCTGGTCGTGCTGGGGTTTCGAGATCACTAGCCCGGACAATTTATGCTGCTTTGCCTCGTTCCAGTGGCTCCACCCTGGAACGCCGTGCCTGGCAGGTTCCGCCTGCCGTTCATCGCGATGAAGAGTGCTCGATCGCCTGCCGTGGTTGTCGTGCCTGTGCTGAAAATCTACGATGTCGCACCGCAGTTTTTTCACCGGCTTCTGACATCATTCGGCACAGTTTCATGAGCGACCCGTCCGTCACTGGAAAAGTTCACGTTATCGAAGACACAAAGACGTTTGGACAAAAAGGGTTTCGCAAACGTCTGGTCGTCCTGGAACAGGACACCGGACGGTTCACAAACTATCTGCCGATCGAATTCATCCAGGATGGCTGCGACACCGTGGATCAGCTCAGCGTCGGGACGGAGGTCCAGATTAGCTATCGCCTCACCGGCCGAAAATGGCAGCGAGATCCCAACAGCGAAGTGAAATACTTTCTCAGCGCCGAGGCCACCGGCTTCCAGATCCTTGGCTCGGCACCAGCGTCCGACACTTCGGACCGCGACGACATCCCGTACGGCGAAACCTTCGAATCCGATGAAGAAGCGCCGTTTTGACAATCCTCCGGCGAATGGAGGTTGTTGCAGGCAGTCCGGTCAGTGGAACTCACTGATGGCTGCCACGAACGCTGTCGCATCTTCGAAGGAAATCTGTGCCGCGAGCAACCGTGTGCCCCGTGTCGGAACGCTGATGCGCGACACGAATTGAACGACGGCAGCGGACTGTAATTCGTTTCCGCTTAACCGCGAAATGGGTTCATGACGCCATTGGAATCCATTCAAACCCATGACATGATCGCGCTCAGAATTATTCGCCGAACGGATTCGGAACGACCAAAGGGAGTTTTCCCGGGCAGCTTCTGGAGAGATCGACATCGCTCGATCGTGTGGCCGCTGAGCTACTGCGTAGATTGCATCGCGATGGCTCTGTCCGCGGAAGGCAATCTGTCCGCTGAGACTATCGCGAGTTTTCGTCCTCAACGTCATTCTGCAACACGCTTCTCGTCCGGAAAGTAGACGGAAAATTGATCGTCTTCGGGCCATGTTTCAACCGTGTCAGCTGCCTTGTGAAGCAACCGGTCGATGGCTCGGCCAAGATGATCGGCGGACGGACTGACTCGACCGTTCATCAGGGCCACGAAGTTTCTGCCGTCGTGGCGGCGGATCAGAATCGTGGCGGTGCCGTCCAGAGAACCCGTGTGCCAGTGGTTGATCCGGTCGTTCTCCGTGACACGATTGATCCAGCCGAGCGAATAGTACGTCTCCTTCGGCGTTCCATCGGTCTCGAAACCAGCCGACCCCGGCGGCCGTTCATACATCAGTTCGATGCTGGCCTTCGACAGAATCGGGCAGTTGTCCGGATCATCGAACGCTGCGGCGAAGCGAGCGAGATCGACCGCCGACGCGATCCAGCCGCCGTGAGAATCCATCGCCTCCAGGTACCACGCTCCGTACGGCCAGGGCGTGTCTTCGTTCAGATCGTCGGCAAACACGGACTTGCCCGTTCCAGGCTGATAGTAGCGAACTTCGCGTTCCGCCCGTCCGTCCAGCCGAGTCGCTCCGATGCGCATCGACGTGATTCCCAGCGGAGCCAGCACATGCTGTTTCACATACGCTTCGTAGGGCTGACCGGTCAGTTTTTCGATGACGCGCCCGAGCAGGCAGTAGCCAAAGTTCGAATAGGCGTAGCGTTCACCGGGATCGAAATCCAGAGGCTGATGCAGCATCGCCTGAATCACCGTGTGCTGATCCGCGGGAGGCGAAACGTTCAGTTGCCGGGCGAAGTCGACCGACCGGAACATCGCGTCAAACGATTTGTCACGGTCCCAGCCGCCGCGATGCTGCAGCAGATGCCGAATCGTAATGTCCCTCAGTCGAGCCTCCGTGTGAGGAGATTCGACGCGATTTGACTCCGCTGCGTCGCTGGTGGCATTCGGTTGCAGGTCTTCAAGCACGTCCAGCACACGGTCATCCAGCTTCAGTTTTCCTGTTCCACCAACTGCAGGATTGCCACGGCTGTGATGGGTTTGGAAATGCTGGCGATGCGAAACAGACTGGTCGGTTCCACTTTCTGCTTCGCGGCGATATCGGCGTAGCCAAAACCACGAGCCATCATCAGCCGGCCTTTGTTCGTCACGGCGACCGACAAACCGGGAACGCGGTGTTCGGTCATGAAGTCGGCGATCAGCCGGTCGTATTCGGCAAAGCGTTCGTCCCGGATCCCCGTCGATGCAGCCTGAGCTGCCGTGGAAGAATCAAAGCCCGGCCCGCGCAGAATTCGGCCCGGACGAGCGTCGGTGATCTGGCCGTCGCGCAGCACCAGCCGACCGTTGACGATGACATGTTTCATGCCGTGCGACACCGCGTGCGGATTCGCGAAGTCCGCTCGATCGGCGAGTTCTTCATAATCGAACACGATGACGTCGGCGGCCAGTCCTTCCGTGATTCGGCCCCGGTCGTATGCCATCACATCATTCGCGGCGGCAGCGCTGGCCTGCGCGACCGCACGCTCCAGACTGATGGCTCCCAGGTCGCGGACATAGTGAGAAAGCAGGCGCGGGAAGGAACCGAAGGCTCGCGGGTGCGACGCGGAACGGTCTCCGCCGGCCGGTCCGACGTCCGTGCAGAACGACACAAACGGTTCCTGCATGGCCAGGATCTTGTTGGCATCCGTCATCGATTCCGGCAGCGCAAAGGCGCCGGCTTTGACGAGATTGAAAAACGTGTCCCACGGATCTTCGCTGCTGGCCGCCGCGATTGCCGCGACCGACTGGCCGTCGAGTTTCGCGTACCGCGGATCGTTGCTTCTGCCGATCACGACACGGTCCCAGTCATTTCCGACATGCCGGTACCAGTTTTCCCAGCCGCCGAGCGTTTCCATTTCCCGGCGTATCTCGTCGCGCAATTCGGGATCATCCAGCCGGTTTCGCAGAACATCGTAGCCTTCGGCAAAGTGGCGAGGATGAATCATCGCTGCGATTCCCAGGCCGTTGTTGATGTACGGATAGATGTCGGCCGTGACCTGCTGGCCGGTGAATCGAGCCGCCTTGATTCGCGCGATTGCCAGCGGCATCTTGCCCCAGTTCTGACGACCGGCTGCCTTCAGATGAAAAATGTGGACGGCAGTTTGTCCCTGACGACCGATCTCCAGAGCCTCGTCAATCGCTTCCAGCAGGCGGTCCCCTTCGTTTCTCATGTGAGTGTAGTACCGACCGCCGAACTGCCCGGCGATCTTTGCCAGCGCTGCGATTTCTTCCGTTTCAGCGAAGACGGCAGGCGGATAAATCAGCGCCGTGGAAACTCCGATCGCTCCGGCTTCCATCGCTTCGCGGACCAGATCCTGCATGCGTTTCAGTTCGTCAGCGTCAGGCCGCCGCTCCACGTCGCCCAGCACAATTCGGCGCACCTGAGTATGTCCGACGCTTTGCACAACGTTGACCGGCAGACCCTGCATTTCCACGAGAGCGAAATATTCGGCCATCGTCGTCCAGCCTCGTCGCCGGCCGACATCCGGACTGAGCGGCGCTTCGGAAGCGCCTTCTCCCGCGTTGATCGTTGTGATGCCCTGAGTCAGCAGGTTGATGGCCGACTTCGGGTCGTCGACCATGGGAGTTGCCGTCTGACCCATCATGTCGATAAACCCCGGCGCGACAACATGCCCGGCCGCGTCGATCACGGTCTCCCCAAGCGCCGTGTCGATGCGCCCGATCTTCGCGATCCGTCCGTCGGCGATTCCAACGTCTGCTTCGTACCAGGGAGCTCCCGTGCCGTCGACGATGCGCCCGCCGACGATCACGATGTCAAACGGCCTGTCGTCAGCCGCGGCTGACCGGTTCAACAGCAGGCAGGAAAGAATCGCAATGATCCGGAGTCGGTCGAAGCTCCGGCGTCGCCTGAAGCTGAAAGCAGTTGGCACCTTCACACGATCCCCTTTCCGCGCATGTGTCATGATTCGCAGGCAGGGTCATGTTGACTGCAACGCGGCGGTGAAGCAACCAGCCAGAAGATTGCTCGCGGGCCGGATTTGAGTCGTCACAGCGTGCGCGCTGTTCGCGCGGAAAGCGACATCGCTGCGGAAAGATTCACCGGACGACGGCGGGAATCGATCGGTCGCCACAGACGTCGAGCTCCCGAACCGGGAATCAGAAAAGAGTCGACGCGGCGAACCGCGCCGACTCCCCCCGGCAAAGCGGGAGCACAGCGGACTCGGTCCGAGAACTCCGTCCACTGTCCAGCCTCCAAAGACGACAAAGCCGCCCGGTGAGGCGAATTCTAAATACCGCTCGTCCGACGCCGATGCACGCTGTTGATGGCTGTGAGGACGAAATTACGGGATTTTCCCCGCACTTTATTCTGCCGTTCGCGCAGGTCGCGTCGCAGGGCTTTCTGCCATGAGCCGCCGGAGCCGCCTGGCAGTCGCATTCGTGCCTTGCAGATGTTCGAGGGAGGTGCTTCCAATGGCGTACCGATTTCGCTATCACGCGACGCGACGACCGTGTTCGTTTCGAATTCGCTTCCATCCTCCGTTCCAGCAAACAGGTTGACGCCATGAATCGATACTTCCGACTACTGTTGATGTCGGCCGTTGTGTGTCTTTCCGGAATCGCGAGTGCTCAGGAGGAAGATTATCCCACGCCGCCGGAAGCCGTGGAACGCGACGGAGTGCCGAAGGGACGGATCGACGGTCCGCATGAATTCCGCAGCACGATTTATCCCGGCACCGTGCGGAACTACTGGGTGTACGTGCCGGCTCAGTACGACGCCGCGAAGCCTGCGGCGCTGATGATCGTTCAGGACGGACTGGGAAAGGCGAAAGGCTGGAACCTGTCGACCGTGCTGGACAACATGATTCACAGCGGAGAGATCCCCGTTCAACTGGGGATCTTCATTGACCACGGCGTCGTCCCGGCTCCGCATGAGAACGCTCAGCCGCGCTTCAATCGCAGCTTTGAATACGACTCGATGGGAGACCGCTACGCTCGGTTTCTGATTGAAGAAATCCTGCCGGAGGTGGCGAAGACATATTCATTCAGCGACGATCCCAACGATCGCTGCATCGCCGGCAGCAGTTCCGGGCTATCTGCGCATTACCGCTGCATGGGAACGACCGGATGCGTTTCGTCGCGTCTTCAGCACGATCGGCACATACGTCGGTCTGCGCGGCGGGAATGAATATCCGATTCTGGTTCGCAAGACGGAGCCCAAACCGATTCGCGTCTTTCTGCAGGACGGCAGCACGGATCTGGATATCTACGGCGGAAGCTGGTGGAACGCCAATCTGTCAATGTTGTCAGCCCTGAAGTTCGCCGGTTACGACGTCGAACATGTCTGGGGCGAAGGCGGCCACAACAACAAACAGGGAGCCGCCGTGACTCCGCAGGCGCTGCGATGGCTGTGGCGAGATTACCCGGAACCCATCCAGGCCGGGCGCGCCGCGGAACGACGCACCGATCTGCTGATTGATGGGGAAGACTGGGAACTGGTCAGCAACGGTCATCGCTTTACCGAAGGCCCCGCCGTCGGTAAATCGGGAGATCTGTTCTTTACCGACATCCCCAACAACGTCATTCACAAAGTCGACGCCGACGGAGACGTCACCGTCTTCGCCGAAGACACCGGCGGAGCCAACGGCCTGATGTTCGGACCTGACGGAAAACTCTACGCCTGCGCTGGCACGGACGGGCGAGTTGACCGGTACACCGTCGGCGGAGAAGCCAACGGCAGGCGAGAAACGTTTCTCGACGACATCAAGCCGAACGATATCGTCATTCTGCACGATGGCAGCGGCTACGTGACCGAACCCGGTGCGAAGAAGGTCTGGCACTTCACCGCCGACGGAAGGAAAACCGAAGTCGACAGCGGCATGGAGTTTCCAAACGGTGTCATCACGTCTCCCGATCAGACATTGCTGACCGTATCGGATACTCGAAGCCGCTTCTGCATGTCATACAGCATTCAGGCGGACGGTTCGCTGACCGCGAAGCAGGAATACGGCTGGCTGCACGTCACCGATCACGTGCAAAGCGGCGCTGATGGAATGACGGTGGATACTGAAGGCCGCATCTACGTCACAACATCGCTGGGAGTTCAGGTGATGGACCAGCTTGGACGCGTGCATTTCATCATCCGGAAACCAACCGACCAATGGCTGTCCAACGTCGCCTTCGGAGGACCGGACCGCAGAACTCTGTACGTCACCTGCGGAGACAGCGTGTTCAGGCGACGCGTGACAGCAACAGGAATCGACACCGCCACCGAACCGCTGATGCCGCCGAAACCGGGTTTGTAACGAGGCCCTCGAACGCCACCGCCGGCAATGAGCGGCGCTGGTGTATGCACCCCTCCCGGCCGAAGGCCAAATGGGAGGGGTCGAACGAGCGAAGCAAGTTCGGGTGAGGGCACGTCCGCGCAATGGTCGCGCTGCGTTGCAGGACGCTGATCGCGCACTCGGCCCTCTCCCGGGCATCGCTCCAGTCGCCCGACCTCTCCCGGCCGCTGCGCTGGGAGAGATGCATGCGCGGATGCGGGCATGGCGAGAATTCTGCTGCTGTTCTGGTCATCTGCGGAAACTCAGCGCCACGCGATACGCCTTTCTGCAGCCGCAACTTCTGCTGATCGGTTGAAGGAAGCATCGCGACGAGTCACGCTGACGCATCCAGGAAGCGTACGCATGAAAACGATTCAGCCTTCTCCCGGGCATCCTCGCTGCCCCGACCTCCCCGGACGCTGCGGCAGGGAGAGATGGATAGCGCGGACGCCGGCAATGAGCGGCGCTGGTGTATGCACCCCTCCCGGCCGAAGGCCATAGGGAGGGTCGAACAGCGAAGCGACGTTCGGGGAGGACGTCCGCCCGTTCGTCGTGCTGTGTGCGCAGAACGCTGAACGCCACTCGGCCCTCTCCCGGGCATCGCTCCGCTGCCCCGACCTCTCCCTCACGCTGCGGCTGGGAGAGGTGGCTACGCGGACGCGTTGCGGGAAGGCGAGTCGGCTCGAACCGCGCGAATACCAATCCGGCAGTGAACTGACGGCGGCTACGGATTCGGAGACGGCTTCTGCGCGGGGATGCAGATGGCCCGAATCACGCCCTCCGAGTTCTGTTCCACGCTGGTGCCGGCCGAATAGGCGGCGATCCGCTTGATCGCGGTGACGACTTCGTCAGACACTCCTGCCGATTCCAGTTCTGAAACCGCGGGATCGGTGATTTCGAATCGGCCGCCGTGAGTCTGCACCTGGGAAATGATGGTCGCGACGTCGGCGCCGGATTCTGTCAGACGAACCAGATCAGCGTTCGTGAAATCGCCGGGCTGTTCGTCAGCCCGGGCAGATTCGTCGCCCACCGAAGATGGAGCGGCGTAGTCGTATCCGTCAAACATGTGCGTGAACGGGTGAGGAACCGATCTGTCTCGGGTGGACTGGCAGCCGCTGAACGCCGCGGCCAGCACCAGAATGGCAAGCAATCGCGCAACAACGTTCCGACCTTTGGACGTAATGATCGTGTTCATGATCTCCTCCGTTAGCTCATTCGACCTCTTTCTGCCTGCAGCATAAATCGCTCGTCCCTGCGGCTGCCTTCGAACTGACGTCTTTCAGTTCGTGCACAGCCATTAACGCCGCGAACGCCCGCAGGTCGAGGGGCGAGTTTTCGAAATCGCGCGATTCCGAGGAGAGAAGTTTCTCCGGACGCTCGCGAACCGGCGAAATCCGCCGCGCGACTCGGAGTACCGGCGATCAATGTTCGCGCGGCGCGTTGCAGGGGCCGCAATTCGGGACGGAAAACATTAAAGCGAAACGTTCCCGCAGAGCATTACGCTCGGTCTGTCATTTCGTCGGCGTCCAGACTGTGTGCAATCAGAGTTTCCATCGAAATGTGTTCGATGGCCGACATATGCGTCGCGCGCAGGACGAGCTTTGGAGCGACGCCGGCGTCCAGAGCTTCCAGCCATCGCGGCAGGCACAGGCACCAGCGATCGCCGTGTTTCAGTCCGGGAAACCGGTACTGCGGCACGGGAGTGGTCAGGTCGTTGCCGACTCGTTTCGAGAACTCCAGAAACTCGTCGGTGACTTCGACGCAAACCGTGTGCATGCCGACATCGTCTCCGCAGGTATCGCATTTTCCGGTACGAAAGAATCCGGTCAGCGGATCACTTGAGCAGACCTGCAGATCTTCCCCAAAAACATTCTTGGCCATGGCTGATTGATGATTCCGGTGTGATTCAGGACATCAGAACGCACCGCCGAAAGTTGACGGCGATTGAGCAAAAACTGCCGATCTGACGGGTCGAATGGTAAGTTCCTTCGTGATCGCCGCCTAACCGTAAAGTTCCGCCCGACCGGAAACCGATCCAGTTTTCGAAGGACCATAGTTCCGTTGCGCAAATCTTGTAGCGGAAAACGCAGACGTCAATAGCGACGCCGGGGGATTGCCATGGACGACACTCAAGAACTGACTTCGCGGTCCGCACCCCGTCCGGCCGAGCGGCAGGAAACGTCGGACACGACGACGGAGACTTCCGGCAAATCAAAACGCCGCAAGCTGGCAATTCTGATCCTGTTGCTGATGTTGGGAGCCGTATTTTCGGACGCCGGCTTCTTTTCGGGCGACAACCCGGAAACGTCGGCGGACACCCCTGAAATGGAAGAAATCGACGAGTTGCTGGCGGATTTTTCTGACGCCACCCGCTCGGCGTCAACTCCTGACGAATGGGATCACGATGACCGGCTGTTTGGCAGTCGCGACGGTTCAACCGCGGTCACCACAACGTCACTGTCGACACAGCAGCCGCAGGATGCCGGTTTCACTCTGACAATTCCGACCAGCGCTTCGACACCACGCCCGGCGCCGTCGTCGGGTTACGCACCGTCGGCTGCCGCATCGCCGGGGATTCGCTTTACGGGTTCGATTCAGCCGGTTCGATAGCCCGGCGCCGCGGCTTTCCGCGAACTCCGTGATTCACGTCATCGTCCTCCGAAACTCTGTCAACCGGGCCGGGCTGAAATGTACGAGGCATTCTGGGGCTTTACTTCGAAACCATTTGGCGGCCGGCAGGCGCTGGAAGCTCCCGCGTCGTCGCGATCGCAGCAGACGGCATTGCTGCGGCTGAATTACGCCTTCGACAACGGTTCCCGCGCTGCGGCTGTGGTCGGAAGCTGCGGGCTGGGGAAGTCACAGGTCATTCGTCTGCTAAAGGCTGAACGGCCTGAACGAAGGAACGTGATCTCCGTCGTGTTTCCGTCGCTGAGTCCGCTGGAACTTCTGCGGATTGTCGCGGACGACATCAATCCGGGTCATTCGTCAGCGCTGGAATCGGCACCGATGGACGCGGTGCTGCTTTCAATTCGGACGTCACTTCGCCGTCTGGCGGACGGATTGCATCAGCAGGGCGGCGGTCGTCAGACGGTGATCTGCTTCGATGACGCTCACCTGCTGTCGTCCGACGCAATGACCTGTGCGATTCAGTCGCTGCTGAATCTTGCCGACATTGAATCCCGCAGCGAACTGTGTGTTGTGCTGGCCGGTCAGCCGGTGCTGGTATCGCGTCTTGTCCGGCAGCCGCAGTTGAACGAACGCATCGGCGTGGTCGCTACGCTGCAGGGCTTTGGCTTCGCGGAAATGGTCAACTACGTTACGTCTCAACTGGCTTCTGTCGGTTGTTCGCGGCAGGTCTTCACGGAAGCAGCGCTGCGGAGCCTGTACGATCTCAGCCACGGCAATCCGAGGCGGATCAATCGCCTGTGCGACATGGCTCTTCTGGTCGGCTGCGCGGATCGGTGCTCTGAAATCACGGAACGCGAGCTGGAAGCTGTGGCCGCGGAACTGATGCCCGCGGCGGCATGATGTTTCGGGGAATCGACCCATTGCGCCGACGCCTGAGTTGCGGGATCTGACGGTTTCGCGACAATCGCATGCGGTTTGCCGTTACCTGCACGCGTCGCCGATTTCCATGTCAGATTCTTCCCATCCGTCCACATCGCCGGTTGGCCAGTCGATTCAGTACGACCGGTTTCTGGACTGCGTTCATTGCGGACTGTGTACGTCGGCATGTCCGACCTACGTCGAGACCGGCAACGAAAACGATAGTCCCCGCGGACGAATCTATCTGATGCGTTCCGTCGTCGACGGGCGGCTGGATCTGACCGACAGAGTCAGGGAGCATCTGGATCTGTGCCTGGACTGCAGAAGCTGTGAAACGGCGTGTCCTTCGGGAGTTCAATACGGTCGGCTGCTGGAACCTTTCCGCGTTGAAATGCACCGTTCCGAAACTCCCGCCGCCGGTTTGTCACCCGATGATTCCGGCAGGCCCGACTGGTTCCACCGGTGGATTCTGCACGGGCTGTTTCCAAACCGCCGGCGCATGGCGTGGGCTCTGACGCCCGCGCGTTGGATGCAGACGCTGAAAGTCGATCGGATGCTCGAAAGCACCGGTCTGACAAAGCTGCTTCCGGGACGATTGCGTCGAATGCAGCAGCAGTTACCGGTCCTGCAAAAACCGCTGCCTCCGCTTCCGGAGCTGTTGCCCGCAAAGGGAGACCGCCGCGCGACGGTCGGGCTGTTTCTGGGATGCGTCGCCGATGCGATGTTTCGGCGAGTCCACTGGGCGACAGCTCGCGTACTTCAGGAAAACGGCTGCGATGTCCTGGTGCCGAAAAGTCAGAACTGCTGCGGAGCAATCCATTATCACAGCGGATCATCCGGTCCGGCTCTGCAACTGATGCGTCAGAACACGCTGGCGTTTGAACTGAACACGCTGGACGCGATCATCGTCAACGTGGCCGGCTGCGGAGCGATGCTGAAGGACTATTCGCACATCGCCGACGAACTGAACGGCGACGATGACGAACGTCTGCCGGCATTTGTCGCGAAAGTTCGTGACGTGTCCGAGTTCCTGGCTGAACTCGGGCCGGTGAAACCCTCCGGCGCGATCAACGCGGTCGTCGCCTACCAGGACGCGTGCCATCTGCAGCACGCGCAGAAGATTCGCCAGCAGCCGCGCGACCTGCTGCAGATGATTCCCGGCATCCGACTGAAGCCGATCGCCGAACCGGAACTGTGCTGCGGAGCTGCCGGAAGTTACAACCTGACTCAGCCGGAGATGGCGGATCGTCTCGGCCGGCGCAAGGTGGCGAATCTGCTGGCCGTGGAACCCGACCTGATCGTCAGCGGCAATGCCGGCTGCTCACTGCAGTTGCAGGCTCAGCTAAAGCAGCAGGGCCGCGCGGTCCCGGTTCTGCACCCGATGGAACTGCTGGATCTCAGCTACCGCAACGCGAAACTGTCGGACCTGAGCTGAGCAGCGCCGGGGCGGCATGACGTGCACTCGCGGCGCAGACTGCGCGGCTGCAAATTGCGTGCACCAAATCGCCGGCGAATTCTGCGAATCCTACGGAGCGGGAATGCCGTCGTAGCGCTCGGTGGCCAGAGTCACTTCCGAAGTCACATTCGCCGAGCTCATCCACCGCGGAATCAGAATTGAGTTCGCGGCAAAGCTCAGCGTGATGCGGACGGTCACTTCCCGCGTGGCATCCGTGATGACGGCGGGAGTCACGGTGACGTTCAGGTTATTGGCGCCGACGATGCTCATGATTCGCCGCGCTTCCGCTTCGCCGGTGGCCGCGACGGCTCCGGGCACCACCAGTTTTCGGCAGCCTTCGTAGGCCGCGTTGTTGGCGGTGTTGCGAATGTTGTTCATGTTGGCGAACTCAATCCCGGCAAACAGAAAGATGAAGAACGGGATCGCCACCAGTGTGAATTCAACCGCCGTTGTTCCCTTCCGGGATTTCTGACGGGATGGCTGTAAGGCGCCGACGCCGTAGCGGGAGCGCTGCAGGGGTCGATGTGTTTTCATGGCGAATTTCCTATTCGGTCAGCAGAGTGGGCAGGTTTGCGGCGATTTCCTCAAACACGGCAATCAGCGAAGCCTGGTCATCGGCATGCCAGTGCTGGCCGCCTCCTTCGCTGGCAACCAGTTGCATCCACGCCTGATCGGCTGAGGAACTGAATGTGATCGTGTGGACCGTGATGCCGTAGGTGACGTGAGCGTCGCGGGATTCGATTTCCGGATTTATGCCGGTGTTGTGAATTCCGTCGGTCATCACCACCAGGGTCTTTTGTGCCGTCGGGCGGGCAAACGCCGGATCGGTCACAGCGATCCGTCCCTGCTTTGATGCCTTGCCGATCGCTGTGAAACCGCCCGGAGAAAGATTGTTGACCGTGGTCATGATCGTCGGATAGGAAAGCGTCATGTCCTGGTCATTGCTGGATGTGGTGGAATACGATGCGACTCCGACCAGTTCATCCTGCGGTGTCGTGGCAAGAGCATTCAGAAACGCCTGCACGGCGACTTTCAGATCGGTCCAGCGAGTTCCCGTTGGCGTTACCGTGTTCATCGATCCGGACCGGTCCAGCACCAGCACAACGTCGCGGTCGATCTGTGTGGCCGTGGCCGTCTTAAGCGGTTCGAAGATCTTGCGTGTGAACAATCCGGCAAACAGCATCGGCACCGGTCCGGTGGCCGATCCCGAACGGCGGTCTCCCCAGACACGAGTCGCGTTGATGTCATTATCCGTGTCCAGACGGGGCGAAAACACATAGCCGCCGAATCCGTCCGGAGCCGAGTTGCCAAAAATGACGTCCGTCGGAGCCAGGACCAGCGGAACACCCGCGACCTGATTGTGCAGGGCGGCCGCATTCGCCCAGGACCGGGCAATTGCGGTGTCCTGGCTGCGGCTCAGCATGCGGCTTCCCGACCGGGCTGCCGCGTCCGTGGCCGTTCGAAGTTCCGTCCGGGTCAACTGCATCCATGCAACGTTGATGGCAAAGATCGCGAACGCAAGGATGACGGGCAGGCAGACCAGAATCAGAATCAGCATCGCCCCGCGGCGAGCCCGGCTGCATGGGCCATCTCCGCAGGTGAGAAAACGTTTCATGGCTTCAGAATTCCTTCGTGTGGTCGTGTGGCCCGCAGGATTCGGATCGGGGGGATTCCGCCGGGGATGACGGCGTTTGTTGTTGAGGTCATCGTGGAAGTTTGGTGAACAGCATGGAATGTTCCGCCGATCAGGAACATCGCCGGCGGATCATTCGGTCAGCAGAGTCGGAAGGTTGGCGGCGATCTCCTCAAACACCGCAATCAGAGACGCCTGGTCGTCGGCGTGCCAGTGCTGACCGCCTCCTTCGCTGGCCGTCAGTTCCATCCAGGTCTGATCCGCCGCGTCGCTGAACGTAATTGTGTGAACGGTGACGCCATAGTTGACGTGAGCGTCCAGCGATTTGATTTCAGGATTCACGCCGGTGTTGTGAATGCCGTCGGTCATCACCACGATCGTCTTCTGAGCCGTCGGTCGAGCGTAGGTGATGTCGGTGACGCTCAGTCGGCCGGCTTCGATGCCTTCCCCGATCGCCGTCATACCGTCGGGAGTGAAGCTGTTGACAGTTGTCATGATACCGGCGTAGTTCAGCGACAGATTCAGATCGCGTGACGCTGTTGTGGAGTATGTCGCCAGGCCCACGAATTCGTCCTGAGGCGTTGATGCCAGGGCATTCAGGAACGCCTGCACGGCTGCCTTCAGGTCGGACCAGCGTGTACCGGTCGGCGTCACGGTCGCCATGGATCCCGAACGGTCCAGTACCAGCAGCACATCACGGTCGATCTGCATCGCCGTCGCGGACTTCACCGGTTCAAACGCCGACGTCGTAAACAGTCCTGTGTACAACATCGGAACGGCTCCGGCGGCGGATCCGAATCGCCGGTCCCCGGTGACTCGCAGTCCGTTGATATCCGGGTCCGTATCCAGACCGGGAGTGAAGACGTATCCGCCGTATCCGTTGTCTGTCGCGTGACCGAAGACCACGTCGCCCGGCGCGACCACCATCGCCTGACCACCGACGGTGTTCTGTGCCGCGGCCTGGATGGCCCACGATCGAGCCGTGGCGGGACTCTGGCTGCGACTCAGCATGCGACTTCCTGCTCGCGCCGCGGCGTCGGTGGCCGTACGAAGTTCGGTTCGTGTCAACTGCATCCACGCCACGTTCAGCGCGAACACAGCGAAGGCCAGAACAATCGGCAGGCAAATGACAATGAGGACGACCATCGTTCCTCGCCGATTTGCGCCGGACGTGAGTCTTTTTGGAAATGGCAGGCGTCGCATGGCTTTAGAACTCCTTCATCATCGTCGCTCTCGCGGCAATCTGCTGGTTGTCGTAGAACCATCCGCGAACGACAGAATTCGAAGAACCCGGCGCCGACACGGTGACGGTAATCCACGTTTCCGGCGGCATCGATTCGAAATTCACGGGACTGATCGTCACCACGGCACCGCTGACGTTGCGTGCCGTCAGAATGCGATCGGCGGCCGTATTCACTTTGGCAGTATCACCGCTTGTCGTCACCGCGGCCCGAATCCCTTCGTAGGCGGCGACGCTGAGCGTCTGCTTCAGATAGATCATCGAGCAGGCTTCGATGGTACCGATCAGCAGAATCATCAGCAGCGGCAGGCACACGGCAAACTCAGCCGCAGCAGCTCCCGATCGCTTCGATGCGACCTGTGAACGATGCCGACCGGCTGCGAAGTGCTTTTTCATGAATCTTGCTCCTGTTCGCCGTTGGACGTCTTGATAACGAACCACGGCAACTGAATTTGAAGATCGCGCCCGCGTCTGCAATGTTCAATGACTGGCTGGAGATTGTCCGGACCGGCATCCCGCCGTGTTCCGGAAGTGTGTTGCGTTCAGCGGGTCCGCCACGAAGTCATTCGCCGTGGCTGGTCACTCAGACTTCCGCCAGTTCCTGTTCGTCAGCGGTCTGTTGGGCGGCTGCGTCTGTTTGGCCGGCTTCGCCGATGTGCAATTCGCGGACAGCCTCTTCAACGGGATCGGATCCCGAGTTCCTCAGGACGCTCACCATCTTGTTGAACGAATCCGGCAGGTCATTCCACATGTCTCCCTTGCGGAATTTCAGCGGCGGTACAGACTCGTTGTTGGAAAGGTGCTTGACGGTATCACGCAGGCGGCAGATCGGTCCGACGATGCGATTGCTGACAGTCAGCGTATCGCGGATAAAAATCGGCAGCAGACACAACAGCGCCACCATGTAGGGTCCGTTGTTCGACCAGAATGACTGCAGGTGTCCGTTCAGTCCCCGGAAGGGATCGGTCATGAACTGAGCGATCAGTCCGAACACGGCTCCACCGACAATGAACGTGCAGAAGTGCATGACGAATCTCATGGCCAGCGTCCACTGCATTCTTGCGTCGACGACGGATTTCTTTCGCTGTTCTGATCTCGCCATGACGGCACTCTCCGGGAATCGTGGTGTTGCTCTTGTTGCGCAAATCGAAATGAACTCAGACCGCCCGACGGTGAGATACCGGTTGCGGGAAACATCATTCAACGGGGCAAGCGTTGGTCAGAATCGAACCGTCTGCTGACGGCTGCGGTGGGAATTCCCGCGAATCGTCACGCAGCGGACTTAGTCGTAACGATTTCTCCGCCGTGTTTTCAAAACGCCACATCGGCGAAGTGAGCTCAGCCGACAGCGACCGCCGGGCGTTTTCCCTGACGCCGAGGGAATTATTTCCAGGCCGACATGCGCATCAGGCGAGCGTGCGGCCCCGGCGCGGAGTCCGTCGGCGGCGATACTCGCACGCCAAAACGACCAGCCACGGCAGGTATTCCACCCAGACGACGATGTAACGGAAGACGTCAGCACCGTCATAACGATGTCCCGCGACCGGAAGTTCCACCGGCAGCCAGACCAGCAGAAAGCGCAGATAGTAGATCGACACACAACCCGACAGCAGCAGCCAGCTCCTGACCCGTACAAACGGCAACAGCGGCATCGCCCACGTCCAATACCACGGGTTCATCGTCGGCAACAGAAGCCAGAACCACGCGATTGACAGGAAGGAAAGCTCCGCAAGTCGCTTCGTTCCGGCATGCCGCGCCTGCCACGCAAGAAACCCGATGACGGCGACGGACAGCAGCGTCGTCAGACTTCGAGCGGCCAGAAACGCGGATTCGGCGTCCTTCGCCGGCCGGAATGCCTGCGGGACGACCGAAAACCACGCCCGGGATTTCGGTGTAAGGTTTTCCTCAATCAGCAGGAAGAAGAAGTCATTGATCTTCCACGATGTCAGGAACGTTGAAAGTCCCTCTTCAGCCGGTTCACTGTCCGTGTCGGCGGTATCCGGCTGGCGTGTTTCCGTCTGCAGCATCGGCCACATTGCAGCGCCGGTCACCAGCAGCAGCAGTCCGGCATTCGCGACGAATACGCGCTGGTCGAACCGTTTGGCGACGGACACCGCGATCACGGGCGCAAGCACCACGGGAAACAGCTTCGCGCCGATTCCGAGCCCCAGCAGCACCGCCGCGCAGAGCAGCCGGGTTATCGACCTTCGGCGAATGCCGCTTAGCCACAGCACGACCGACCAGACCGCAAGGCCAATGGATATCGCGTTCAGATGACCACTGTTCGCAAACTCCTTCAGGACCAGTGGCGACCACGCGTAGCAGATCAGCCATCCGGGCGGTTTCCGAAACTGTCTCAGCAACTGCTGCAGCGCCAGCATCGTCAGCACATCAAACAGCACAATCGCTGCCTTCGTGACGACCAGCCGCTCGTACACCGTTGCCGATTGGGGACTAACGGCCGCTGCAGTCGCAAATACTACCTGGCTGACCGGCGGATAAATCGTCGTCAGGTGACCAAAGTGAATCCGCGACAGGATGATTTCATTGGCCTTCGCGGAATCACGAAGAAGCACCAGATGTTTCAGCCGGATGTCGTCCGCTTCCGCATCACCGGCATGAACGCCGCGGACTTCGGCGGGACTGAATTCGTATGGGTTGCCGCCCGACGACGTCACCAGGCCATCCCACATGTACCGATAGATGTCGACCTCCAGAATCGGATGTGTGGGCAGCAGCAGCAGCCGAAACAGCAATCCCGTCCCAAGCACAAAACGGGCAACGGTTGTCCGGCCGCGAACCGAAATCGCCGTTCTCAAGGCGAACAAATGCAACACGAACGCCGCCGTCATCAGCACGAAGAACTTACCAACCGGTCGATCCGCGGGATTCGTTTCGTAACGAAATCGGTCGGACAACATCGCGATTCCGCCGTACGTCAGCGTCAGCATTGCCGTGAGCGCCAGCAGCCTGCGCCATCGCGACCGATCGGCCAAAACGGCTGCCGATGCCGCAGACAGCCTGTTATCCATCGCGTTGGTCTCCGGCTGCCTGCGGTGCTGCGGCAGCACTGCGTCGGAAGACACCATAGCGAGCAATCAGGTACAGAATCTTCCAGCCGGCACGGATACTGCCGGTGACGGTACCGCTGATCTTGCTGAGGCCGACTCGACGACGATAGGAAACCGGAACCTCCTGAATTCGCAGCTTCGCGCGAACAGCCTTGATCTGCATTTCAACCGTCCAGCCGAAATTCCGGTCCTGCATGCGCAGCGCTGTAAGCGATGACAGCCGGACCGCTCGAAACGGGCCGAGATCCGTGTAACGAAATCCCAGCAGCCAGCGCATCAGAAAGCACGCCAGCTTGTTTCCGAACACGCTTTGAAACGGCATCGCGCCGGCTTCCCGTTTTCCCAGAAGCCGTGATCCGATGACGAAATCGGCGGCACCGCGCAGAATCGGTTCGACCAGCAGCGGCAGTTCCTCCGGATGATCGCTGTAGTCCGCGTCAAGAAACACGACGATGCGAGATTCGACTTCACCGGCAGCCAGCAGCGAATTCAGTTCCTCAAGTCCCTTCAGGCACGCTGCTCCGTAGCCCCTCTGAATTTCCTTCACGACATGCGCACCGTGTGCAGCAGCAACAGCGGCCGTAGCGTCCGTCGAGCCGTTATCGACGACGATCACCTTCGCGACATCGGGCAACTGCCGCAGCACCAGCGGCAGCGATCGTTCCTCATTGAGCGCCGGAATAATGACAACGACCGAGGAAAGGTCGACGGCATCACAATCTGCCCTTGCCGCTTGGTGCGTTTTCGGAGCCGGATTCATCGTGCCTTCAACGTGAAGCCGGCTCGCCAACGGTGACCTGCTGTCCGGTCCAGCGCGAATCAGAGGCAAGTCGCTCAGCGAATGCCGTCGCACGTTCATCGGGCTGTTGCACTCGAACCGGAGCCCCATGAACGGCCAGCGCGAACAGTTCGGGCAGCGTTGTATAACGTGCGGCGTTCAGCAATTCCGCCTCTGCTTCCCGGTTCGCAGGCAGCGATTTCAGCCAGATGGAATCAACCGGCGGTTCAAACAGCGACGCGACCAGCACCAGTTCACCGGTTGCGCCCGGATCACCCAGGTGCAACTGCTTCAGCGATCGGCAGTTCGTTCGAACAAGTTGAATGGCTCGCCGAATGTCCCAGACTCGCATTGCGTCCGCCGTGGTACCGATCAACTGAAACCGGCGACGAATCTGAACCTGCTTCTTTTCGTCGCCCTTCCACGCATGCGGCCCGGTGCCTCTTGGGCTGAACACAGCAACGGCGGAACCGGGATCTTCGGTCATGCTCAGGAACAGCGGCACAACCGGCACCGGCGCGATCGGATCGACCTCGTCATCACCCGGAACCAGCGACGCATAGTGCTGCCACTGCTGATCGTCGGCGACAAACAGCCGAACACTCGTGATCGATCCGAGTTGTTCCCACGCAGCGGCCGCGAGGTCGCTCGTCGAAGTTTGCTTTCGCTGAATCACGTCGATGAACAAGGGAACGTTTTCCTGGCTGTCAAAGTGCAGCCTGGTCACCGACAAGTCCGCCTTGCGCGGATCATTCGTGACCGGGATTTCGATCGATTCCACTCGAACATCCTGCGCGGGACTCCAGTCGGCATCGTTGTCAGGCCACGCCGCGAACGTGTCGTGCCGCAGTCGGGCGATGGCTGCATCGATCCACTGCTGCTGCCGACCAATGACTTCCGCAGCGTCGCCGGGAGACGGGTCGC
The DNA here is from genome assembly GCA_041398785.1 of Planctomycetaceae bacterium. Taxonomy (NCBI): domain Bacteria; kingdom Pseudomonadati; phylum Planctomycetota; class Planctomycetia; order Planctomycetales; family Planctomycetaceae; species Planctomycetaceae bacterium. The sequence continues at coordinate 39,967 of JAWKUA010000022.1, forward strand.
TTGCCGCCGGTGCGAATTGTTCGTCGATCGAAGTATTGCGCTGATCCGACGGCAGCTCGCTGAACACTCGCAGTTGTGGCGGTTCGAACAGCTTTGCGGCGGTATCGGAGATCAGTGAATCGTCATGACGCAGCCAGCGATTCAGCCAGCGAAAGGCATGAATTCTGAGTTCCTGTGTGTCCTTGTGCGGTCCTTCGGTGATCTGCAGTCCGAGATTTTCCGGCTTGCCGTAAAGCCGGTAGATGTGCCGCACCTGCCGGTGAATTTCCACGACACCTTCCAGCGGAAAGATCGTGTCCTTGTCGCTGTTGCTGATCAGCAGCGGTCGCGGAGCCACCAGGGCCGCAATGGTGGCGTAGTCCCAGCGAGCCGTGTTGACCATGAACATGCAGTCGCAGTGTCCTTCAACGCAGCCGTCGACAACGTGATTGCGCAGCGTGGTGATTCCCGCGACGGGCACCGCGCACTGAATTCGTTCGTCAAGTGACGAAATCCACCAACTGTAAATGCCGCCTCCTGATCGACCGGTAACGCCGAACCGGCTCGCATCGACTTCCGGCCGCGTCTCCAGATAGTCCAGCGCCCGAATGCAGTTCCAGGCTTCGACACCGGCGGGCGTGTATCCTCGAGAATTCCACCACCAGCGGCCTTCGCGATATGTTCCGTGATGGATGCCTTCGATTTCTCCGAGCTGCAGTGAATCGATCGTCAAGCAGCAGTAGCCGTTGCGAGCGAACCAGGCTCCGTGATGATGGTAGCCGACCTTGTTGCCAAAACTCACGCCGCCATCCTTCACCTGAGCATGGCCGCAAACGTACAGCACAGTCGGCAGCGGCTGCGTGACTTCCTTCGGACGGTAAAAATTCGCCGTGACATACAGGCCGGGCATCGACTGGAAATGCAGTTTTTCGACAACGAACGCCGGTTCTTCAACGATACCCGTGACCTGCGCGTCCAGCGGCGTCTTTGCGGGCAGTGGATTCAGCCCGAGTTGATCCAGCAACTGCTGCCGGAGGCCCGACCGTGCGGATTCCCATTCGTCAAGCGTTCGGTAGTTGAACAGGGAACTTTGGCGTTCGATCTTTGCGACTTCCGCTTCGAAGTACCTGGCCAGTTCCGGATTGCCGTCCAGTGACCAGTCCGCGGCAAAGACAGCGCTGCTCAAAACAGTCGCCAGCGCTGCAATGATTGCTGTTGTGGCTTGAAGACACGGATTCATCAGTAGTACCCCCTCGGAATTCGGCAGCAACAGGACTTCTCGGCCAGTGACCACAGTGTCTCCAAACATCGCCGATATTTCATCCGAGCATTGCAGTTTCATCCGCGGCGCGGGCATCCTGAATGGTTTCCTGGGCGGCCGGTTTCCAAGGCGAGCGGCAGATGAGCAGTTACCTGCCTGCAAGCCGCACGGCGCTAGCCGCGGTTGTGTTCGCTGAGAACCGGGGCCAGCGCCCTGCGGCTGGCGGGTAGATTCTCATCTGCCCCACGCTTAAACCGTAAACACAATTTCCATCCGGATCGTTACCCTGAGATGGCGTGCTTCGCGATTTCAAATCACAATACGACGACAGGCGTCCAGGGGCGTCTGTTGATCGAACGCCCGCCGCGCCGGTGCCGTTCGGTATCGCGGAACACGATATTCCGGATCCAACGCCCATGATTTCGCAAACCGTTGAATATGCCCTGCGTGCCGTTGTGACGATTGCGCAGCATGACGGGACACCGTGTACGGCTCGCAGAATCTCAGACATCACGCAGGTTCCGCTGCCCTACCTTTCGAAGCTGATGCAGGGCCTGGTTCGCGGTGGAATCGTCAGTTCCCGCAGAGGCCTTCACGGTGGATTTGTTCTGAAGCGTGATCCGGCGGAACTGACAATTCTGGATGTCGTCGATGTCGTCGAACCAATCCAGCGGATTCACGAATGTCCGCTGGGAATCAAGTCGCACGGTAAGACGTTGTGCCCGCTCCACAAACAGCTCGACAGTGCGATGGCGGCCACGGAAACCGCGTTTCGTGAAACCACCGTGGCGCAGGTGCTCGCCCAGCCAGGCAGCGTGTCGCCGCTTTGCGAGGAACAGAAGCTGGTGTCGCTGGGTTCCGGCATTGCCGCAGGAAGTTCTGCGAAGAAGTCGGCCGATTGATTTGTTTCAAACGTCGCGGGACAGAAGCTTCAGATTCCGCGAAGTCGAGCTGCAAAGTGACGGAGTGAAGCAAGTCCGGAAGTGGGCGGCCGTGGGATTGACACGGTCGAACATCAATTGCAGTCGTCCGCTGCCAAAGTGTTCATCCGACTGTGCTGCGCGAAACGCTTCGCGCGGTGATCGCGATCGCCCACAGCAGGCACACCGCGCCGATCGGCACCAGCAGGATTCCCAGATTCGGATCGCCGCGGTAGATCACCAGGCCGCCGACAAGGAACCCCGCAGGCAGCAGCAGGCCGGCAAGGATAAACAGTCGCGAGCAGCGTATCAGATGGCGTTCGCCCGCCGTCACAAATCCAAGACTTGCGGCGAATGCGATGTGAACCAGAGACAGCAGCGTTCCGTGAGCATGTGCCAGCGTGAACATCAGACGCCGAGTCTCATTTCCGACGTCCAGGTAATATCCCAGCTTCAACCCGTGCAGAGCTTCCAGAACAATTCCCGCGGTCGCGAAGAAGAACAGCGACCACCAGCCAATCCGCAGGTGTCGGCGAATCAATCGGCTAACGGTGTTCACATTGCCAGCCGGAAATGAGCTTTCTTCTGGAGTCATGAAATCCTCAGATCAAACATGTGATGGCCACGCGCGAAGATTCAATTGCTCTGTCCGGCAAGGTCACACTTCCGAAGACCGTGCTCGGCAGCCGACAGGGAACGTCGACGCTCACGCGAAGACCGCAACAACGCAATCGGTCCCCGGCTGGAGCACGAGATTGTACATGACGACCGACCCGTTTTTGATTCTCCGGTGAACGGACACGGAAAGACGTAGTGTTGGCTCTCCATCTCCTGGTGACGCATCAGTCCTGCTGTGACGATGCATGCTGCCGTCAGCGGAACGCGTGTACGACCGCAGTCCATGGCCGCTATACTGCCCGACGGGCTGTTTCCAACCCGCGATAAACCAACCGGCAACCGTTTCGGAGTCTGTTCAATGCCCGACGCAAACCATCCTGCTTCGAATCGTCGAAGCTTTCTGCAGAAATCAGCGCTCGGTTCGGGATTGGGTGTCCTGGCCTCCGGAGCCGTTCATGGTTCCAGTCCCCCGATGGTTGCGGTGCGGGCTGAGCGTCTTCCGCGCGAAGTCTGGATTGCCACGATCTCGCAACAGGGTCTGCAGGCCGGCGACACGGCGACGATGGTTCGTCAGATGCTGTCACGGATGGACGAAGTTGTGGCCTTCCACCCGGACATCGTCTGTCTGCCGGAGACATTCCCGTACAACAATGTTTCCGGCACGCTTCCCTCAATGGCCGAACGGGCCGAGGAGCCCGACGGTGAGTTGACGCGTCCGTTTGCAGGGTTCGCCGCGGAACACAACTGCTATGTCGTTTGTCCGATCTACACTCGGCACGACGGGCGAGTGTTCAATACTGCCGTGATCTTTGATCGCAAGGGTCAGGTGCTGGGTGAATATCACAAGATGCACCCGACAACCGGTGAGATGGACGACGGCATTTCCCCCGGATCGCTCGAACCGCCGGTCTTTCAAACCGACTTCGGCGTCGTCGGAATCCAGATCTGCTTCGATATCGAATGGGACGACGGCTGGCAGAAGCTGCAGCAGGCCGGCGCGGAAATTGTCTTCTGGCCGTCCGCTTTTGCCGGAGGACTGATGGTGAACACGAAGGCATGGCAGCACAGATATTGCGTCGTCTCCAGCACCGCGAAGGATACTTCAAAGATCTGCGATATCACCGGCGAAGTGGTTGCTCAAACCAGCCGCTGGAATCACTGGGTGTGTGCGCCGCTGAATCTTGAGAAGGCGTTTCTGCACACATGGCCTTATGTCCGCCGTTTCCCGGAGATTCAGGCCAGGTACGGCCGCGACGTTCTGATTCACAACTTCGCGGACGAGGAATGGTCGATCATTGAAAGCCGTTCAGCGGACGTGAAGGTCGCGGATGTACTGAAGGAATTTGACCTGCATACTCTTGATGAGCTGACGCGACTCAGTGAAGCACGACAGTGTGAGTGCCGGTAGCGGCCATCCGCCGCACACGCGCGGTTCACCCACAAGTCTGCCTGCGCCGTTTCGGCACCGCTGTATGCTTTGGTGAGACTGGCGGCGTCGGTTACCATTTCCGCGGTGGCAGACGTGCCGGCAGTTTTCGCTTGGGTTCTGACAGGCGGCGATGTGACACATTCTGATCCGGACACTCAACTGATCGATCGCGTCATTCGAGGCGATGAAGACGCGCTGGCGGAGCTGTTTTCCGTCCATCGTGACCGGTTATGGAGAATGGTCAATTTCCGCATGGACCCGCGGCTTCACGGACGCATCGACGCGGACGACGTTCTTCAGGAAGCGTGGATGGCCGTTGTTCAGCGCATCGATCATTTCCTGGCCGACGCGTCGCGTTCCATCTTTGTCTGGTTCCGATTGATTACCAGCCAGACACTGATCGACATTCATCGACGGCACCTGGGAACTCAGAAACGCAACGCGGCGATGGATTTTTCCATTCACCGCGGCTGGTCAGCCGAATCGACGTCATTCTCACTGTCGTTCCATCTGCTGGGTCATCTGACATCACCCAGCCAGGCCGCACTGCGGCAGGAACTTTCGGATCAGTTGAAGCAGGCGCTGGGTTCCATGAACGAAATTGACCGCGAAGTTCTGGCGCTGAGGCACTTCGAACAACTGTCAAATCGCGAGACCGCTCAGATTCTGGGGATCTCGGACCAGGCGTCCAGCGACCGCTACATGCGTGCTCTGGCCCGCCTGAAGGCCGTTTTGACGGCGCTGCCCGGCTTCATGGACCAATAGCTTTCTGATTCCGGACATGGCGCGAATCCATGGCCCGAGCCGTCGAGGGCGACGCCGCGACGTGTCCTCAGTCGTTTGACCCAACGCCGAATTTCACCGAATGACAACACACCGGCGGTATCGTGCGCTGCTTCACTCACACAGTCGCAGGCTCCGTCCGTCGAGCGTTACCTGGTCGCCAAGACGCGACTGTGCGGCTTTGAAGTCTTTCGGCGGGCAGTCAATTTCCTTTCGCAACGCTGTCAGCGACACCTTGTCTTTGCCGCCCTGCCGCTCGCGATGCAGGATTTGAAGGATCTTCTCTGCGACGGTCGCGGTTTCACGGGAATCGGCGTTGCCTGATGACAGGGCGTTCGTCGAAAATTCCGCGCAGTCGTCTGGTAGCTGCCGAACTGCACCGGGAACGACGACCCGCGACGCTCCGCCACGGCGTTTGACCACGTTGATTTTCACCGGAATCGCGTCCGTCATTTCCTTCACATGCGAGATCACTCCGACCTTGCGGCCCTGAGCTTCCAGGTGCATCAGCGCGTTCATCGCTGTATTCAATGTGTCCGGGTCGAGACTGCCGAAGCCCTCGTCAATGAACAGCGATTCAATCCGCAAGCGGTTGGAAGCCAGCGACGCCAGCCCCAGCGCCAAAGCCAGAGATACCAGAAACGATTCGCCGCCCGACAGAGAATGAACCGACCGGCGTTCGTCGCCCATGTCGCAGTCGATCACGACCAGATTCAGTGACTCCGGCAGTCGCTCCAGACGATATCGCGCCGCCAGTTGCGACAACTGGTGATTCGCGTTGCTCAAGAGCACGTCCAGCGTGCGCCGCTGAGCGATCATGCGGAACTTCGCTCCGTCGGCGGAACCAATCAGTTCGTTCAGCTTCAGCCACGGTTCCGCTGCCGACCGTTTGGAATTCAGTTCATCCGCCAGCGTGGCATTCTCGGCGCGCTGATCGTCGCCCAGGACAACCGCCCGCGCTGTTTCGGCATTTTCCTTCGCGGTCAGGAGTTCACGCTGAAGGGTTTCGACGGCGGCCAGCACGACAGGTTCTTCCTCGTCGGTCGAACGGTTCTCTTTGTGCTGTTCCAACTGCTGAGACCGCACCCGGCACGCTCCTTCGGCCGACTGCACGGCTTCGTCGAGGCTCTTCAGATGCTGTCGTTCACCATTGATCCACGCTTCATCACGCAGCAGAACGGCATCGAGTTCCTCCCGTGAAAGGCCGCGCGCCGTGCGTTCTCTGAACGCTGTCAGCCACGATCGCATTTCGTCGCGAGCGGATTGCTGTGCCAGGGCTTTTTCATTATGTGCGCGGTGAGCAGCTTCGCGGGCTTCGCCAGAGGCCGCCAGCAGTTTTTCACTTTCATGCTTCGCCGTTGTGATTGACTCCACAAGTTCCGCAGCGGTCTTGAACGCGCCTGTCAGTTCGCGTTCCACGTCGTCGACCGGTCGGCCGTCAAAGATCTGATTTCGTTCCGTGGCCAATGCGTCGTACTCACCCGTGGCCGATTTCACTTCAACTTCACAGGCGGCGAGCGTTGTGCCGGCTGTGGCGAGCGACTCCTCCAGCGGTCCGATCGCGGCGTCTGCCTTCTGGATTTCCAAGCAAGTTCGGACAGTTCTGTCTGAATGCGCCGCACTCCGCGGTTGATGATTCAAACAGGTCGCGAAACTCCGGCCCGCTGGCGTCGAAGCGGTTGCTTGCATCGGGCACGCCGTTCCACAACTCAGCCAGTGAATTCATCGCGTCGCGAAGCCGCTTGTCCGCCTGCTGCGACGATTTTTCTGCGGCGGAACACTGGGATTCCGCCACACTGAACGACTTGTCCAGCCCGGCCAGTTCGCCCTGCAGCTTCGTGAGCTTTTCCTTTTCCGCATCGGCGATCCTGCGGCACGATGATGTTCGCTTGACGGCTTCACGGAACGCGTTCCTTCGCGTCGAGTTCTTCGCGCAGAGAGTTGATTTCTGCCAGATGCCGCAGCGCCGCCGGCTGTCGTTCGGCTTCCTCCAGAGTCAGAAGTTTCGCGACGTACGGATTTTCAGGTGCGTCGAACTGAACGTCCGCGACGTCTTCCAGCAAACGAGTTCGCTTCGCGAGCTTGTCCCTGATTTGCGCAGCACGATTGGCTGTGGCAAGTTCCATTCGATCGAACAATCGCTGGTGGCTGTCGCGGTGCTGTTCCCGTTCCGCGAGTGTCCGTTCGGCCGCTTCGATGGCCGTTGTCTCGTAGTCCGGTTCTTCGTCGCGGTATGGGTGATCGAGCGACCCGCAAACGGGGCACGGCTGATCTTCACGCAGCGATGTGCGCGCCTTCGCCGAATCGTCAATCGCGGCCCGAAGGAACTGCAGAGCACTCTTCGCGCCCGCCACTTCGGCCAGCCGCGCGGAATGTCCGTGTCACGCAGTCGAGCCAGCTCGGCGAGTTCCTCTGCCTGCTTTGAGTGCAGCGACTCAATTTCAGAACGCAGCAACTCCGCTTCATCGCGGTTCTTCTGAATGGCGGCAAGCTGCTGCTGCACGCGAGTCAGTGCGTTGCTGGCGTCGTCCAGCCGCGATCGTTCTTCGGCGAGATGATCGGCATCGAATGCATCTTCCGCGGCAACGGCTTTGAGCAACGTCTGCGTGGCGGTTTCGCTGAGCTGCCGAAGTTCGCGTTCGGAATCACGGTGTTGCTTCAGATCGCGTTCGAGTGAATTCCGCAGGTCTTCCGCTGACGCAAGTTTCTTTCGAAGTTGTTCCGCCGCGGCTTTCGCGTCGAGAGCGTCGTCGATGCGATGCAGCCACTTACCCGCTTCCTTCGCGAAGGGAACAAAGCCGGCCAGCCTGTCGCGATCGAGTTCGCGCTTTTGCTGCTGGTCAACGCATAGCCGACGCCGCGTTGTTTCTCGTTCGAGCTTTTTCTCGCACTCCGTCACAGCTTTCGCGGCCGCATCGCGAGCCGTATTTGCGATACGCCAATCGTTCGTGCCGCAGCTTCAGCGTCGTGTCCAGATCGCGAGCACGTTTCAGCAGCGGTTCCGCGGCCTGCTGCCGTTGACGCAGCTCATCGCGTGTCCTGATGGCTTCGTCCAGCTTGCCCGCCGTGGTCGCGGCGGCTTCCGTGTGCTCTGCCAGTTTTCGTTCGGCAGCGTGCAGCGCCTTTTCCGCGAGCCGCACATCTCGCTCGATGCTCAGCTCGGCCTCGCGAAGCCGCCGCGCGTCGCGGGAAACGATCTCCGTCAATTCCAGGTCCGCTCGACGATCGGCCGCGGCATCGCGTCCTTTGCCCGCCGCAGATCGTCGTTCGCCTTCGCGAGATCGCCCGTCAGCCTGCGGAGTTCCGTGAACCACTTCGCGACGTCCTGCCGCCGCGTCAGTTCGGTTTCGAGTCGCGCGACTGTGTCGGCAGCGGCACGCTGCGCGGCTTCGGCTTCGGCGCGAGCGTCATTCGTCAGCGGCTGGCTGCCTTCGAGCTTTGCTTCGAGAGAACCGATTGCCCGGCGTTCTTCATCGCAGCGTCTGTAGACGGCCTGCGAAATCGCTTCGAAGCGTTCCGTTCCCGTCAGCGCTGAAGAATCTCCGCGCTGTTTGTCGTCGGCTGTCAGGAAACGGGCGAAGTCGTTCTGAGCCAGCAGAACCGCTCGCGTGAACTGATCAAATCGCAGGCCGACTTTTTCGAGGATCGCTTCCCGAACTTCCGTCTTCTTTCCGCTGGCTTCGGGCGTTCCCTGACCTCCGGGCGGGATGTGACCGCGAAACAGCGTCATTTCAACCTGCTGCAGCGATCCGTCCGGTCTCTTGTGACTTCGCCAGACGTGCCAGCGTGCCGTCCATTCCTGCTGATCGACGCCGACAAAGGCAACTTCCGCGAAGCCTTCTCCGGCACCTCGTCGCAGCAACATGCGAGGATCACTTTGCCGTTCGCCGTCGGTCAGTTCTGCCAGCCGGCCGACCTGCTGCAGCCGCGGCGTCGCGTCGAACAACGCCAGGCACAGAGCGTCCAGCAGACTGCTTTTGCCCGCCCGGTTGCTCCGCTGATCGCAACAGCCCGGCGCTTCGCAGCGGTTCTCGAGTGAAGTCGACAGAATGCGTGCCTTCCAGAGAGGCGATGTTGTGAACGGTGATACGGAGAATTCGCATGAGCTACGACTCTCCGAGCAGAATCTCGCGGAATGCTGTGACGACGGCGGCGTCCGGTTCGCTGTCGTACTTCTCGCGGTAAGCATCGAGGAACACGTCTTCCGGATTGATTGTGCGCAGGTCGGCCGCGGGAGTTTCAGCAGCTTCGAAACTCTCGTCCGCCGCCCGAGACGCCGTTTCCAGCTTGATCGATGCTAGTCGCACGGACGGCTCTCGAGTGCGTCTTCGATGCGTTTTCGCCGCAGCGGATCGGGGCCATCGTCCAGAACTCGAACTTCCAGGAACGGATGCTGTTCGGGCGGAGAGGCGTCGTCCAGATCCATCGCTGCCAGCTGTACGAGCACTTCGTCGATCGTGCTGCCGGCCATCCGCGGGAACTCGCAGCAGTGGCGTCGAGCGTGGCGGCCATCAGCGGTTCGACCGATCGCAGCTCTGTGTTTTCGAACGTCAACTGCAGGACCTGATGAGCGTAGCCGGTTTCGGAAAACGACAGCGGAATCGGGCTGCCGCTGTACCGAATGCGTCCGTTTTGAAACTGTTGAGCCTTGTGCAGATGCCCGAGCGCGACGTAGGCGATCCGCGGATCAAACGCGTCGGACGACACGGCTTCCGCTCCCCCGATGACCAGCCGTCGTTCGGAATCGCGTGATTCGTCACCGCCGTGCAGATGACAGTGTCCCATGGCGATCAGAGCCGCGTCAGGACAGTGACTGTCTCGCAGTTCGACGGCGGCGCCGTCACCATCCGATAAAGCTCGCGGATACCGTCGAGATACGCATCGTCTGCGTTCGGCAGCAGCGGTACATCGGACGGCCGCAGGAACGGCACCGCCATCACAATCGCTTTCACGTTTCCGGCGGCGTCGGTCAGCGGGACAAGCAGCTTCTGCGGATTGATGTCGCCATTGTCGTCCCGTTTCACCGTTCCGACGACCGAAATATTCAGCGAATCGAGCAGCGCGCGCGGAGCTTCCAGACGCGCACCGGCGTCATGATTCCCGGCGGTCAGCACGATGTTCAGTTGTGGTACGGCATCATGAGCAGCGGCGAGAAACGAATACAACCGCCGCTGAGCCATTGCCGAAGGATTGATCGTGTCGAACACGTCACCGGCCACGATCAGAGCGTCCGGCCGCCGATCCCGCAGTTTTCCCAGCAGCCATTTCAGGAAACAGCCGTGCTCGTCGTCACGGTCGAACCCGTGAAACGTCTGGCCCAGATGCCAGTCAGCCGTATGCAATACCTTCAACATCCGCCACTTCCTGCATCGCTCCGATCCCGGCGCGGTTCCGCATTCCTGCACGGCCTCGCGTGAGGAAAACCTCGCATGCACCAGGCCGGCGAAAACCAGATGTGTTCCGCGGTTTGTGGTACGTCGCCGGCACGCGTCCAGGCCGGACCAGACTATCTCCAAATCGGCAGAGTGAAACAACCATGGCCGGGTTCCGGTGAAGTCGAAAGTCAGTACGATTGACCGGAAATATCGAACTCGCCTTGTCCGTGCCCCTCCCGACCGAAGGCCGTCGCGGGAGGAGGCCAACGAGCGGAGCAAGTTCGGGGGGAGGCTGATGCGCTGGTCGCACAGCGTGGCGACGGCGCCGCTTGCGCGCTCGGCCCTCTCCCGGGCATCGCTTCGCTCGCCAGACCTCTCCCTGCCCCAGCGCTGGGAGAGGTCGGTGCGGGGACACGAATCGTCTCGAGCGGGGCTGCAGACCGGTGCGGTTCAGATCAGGCGTCGGGGTTTTCCAGGACGAGCAGCAGGTCTCCGGTGGCGACCTGACTTCCGCTTCGCACGTGCAGTTCGGCGACTCGGCCGGCGACTTCCGCCGCGATGGTGGTTTCCATCTTCATCGCTTCCAGCGTCAGCAGCTTCTGACCCTTCTTCACGCTGTCACCCGCCTGGACGGCGACGGACACAACCATTCCCGGCATCGTCGAACCCACGTGTCGCGGATTCGCCGGATCGGCTTTGACGGCTTTCGCGGAGTCGGATTCGATGCTGTGATCTTCGATGGTGACTTCGCGAGGCTGGCCGTTCAATTCGAAGAATACGGTCCGCGTGCCGTCGGCGTGAGGCGTGCCGACTGCGAGAAACTTGACGATCAGAGTCTTGCCAGGTTCAATGTCGACGGCGATTTCTTCGCCTGGCTTCAGGCCGTAAAAGAAGTTGGGAGTCGGCAGCATGCTGACATCGCCGTATTTGCTCTGGTGAGCGGCGAAGTCTTCGAAGACTCGGGGATACAGCAGCCAACTGATGACTTCACGGTCCAGCGGATCGCGTTTGAGAATGGCCTCGACCTTGTTTCGCGCTGCCGTGAAATCCGCGGCGGGAAGCGATTCTCCCGGACGGCCGTGGAACTCCTTCTTTCCCAGCAGCACACGATCCTTCACGGCTTGCGGAAATCCTCCGGGAGGCTGGCCCATGCCGCCGCTGATCAGGTCGATCACGCTGGCGGGAAACGCTATGTCGCGATCGCCGCTCAGGACGTCTTCGTTCGTCAATTCGTTGGCCACCATAAACAGCGCCATGTCGCCGACGGCCTTGCTGGTGGGAGTTACCTTGACGATGTCGCCGAACAACTGGTTGACGCCGGCATAAACGCGGCAGACTTCCATCCAGCGGTCGGCCAGTCCGAGTGCTCGCGCCTGTTCGAACAGGTTCGTGTACTGTCCGCCCGGCATTTCGTGATGGTACAGGTCTGCCGTCGCGGGAAGGACTGCGCTTTCGAAGGGCGCGTAGAATTCCCGTGTGGCGCGCCAGTATTCGGCCACCTGATCCAGGTGATTGGAATCTAGCTGCGTGTCGCGGTCGGCGAACCGCAGCATTTCGACGATGGTGTTCAGATTCGGCTGCGACGTTCCGCCGGACATCGGAGCCATCGCGGCGTCAGCGATATCCAGCCCCGCGCGGCTGCCTTCCAGAATCGCGGCGGCCTGAATCCCGGCGGTGTCGTGAGTATGAAAGTGAATCGGAATGCCGATTTCTTCCCGCAGAGTCTTCACCAGCGTGGCAGCGGCAGTCGGCTTGCACAGTCCCGCCATGTCCTTGATCGCCAGAATGTGAGCCCCCATCGATTCCAGTTGCTTCGCCAGATCAACGTAGTACTTCAGGCTGTATTTCGTGCGGTTCGGATTGCTGATGTCTCCGCTGTAACAGATCGCTGCTTCGCAGATCATGCCGGTTTCGATCACGGCGTCCATCGCCACTTTCATGTTCGGAACCCAGTTCAGAGCATCGAAGACTCGGAACAGGTCCATTCCCGCCTGAGCCGCCTCATTGACGAATGCGACGACAACGTTGTCCGGGTAATTCGTATAGCCGACGGCATTGGACGCTCGCAGCAGCATCTGCGTCAGAATGTTGGGAATGCGTTCGCGCATGTCCGCCAGTCGCTGCCAGGGACATTCCTTCAGAAACCGCATCGACGTGTCGAAGGTCGCACCGCCCCACATTTCCAGGCTGAACAGTCCGCTGCAGTGGCGAGCGTACACGTCGCTGATCTGCAGCAGGTCAAACGTCCGCATTCGCGTCGCCAGCAGGGACTGGTGAGCATCGCGGAACGTCGTGTCCGTGATCAGCAGCCGCTGCTGTTCACGAATCCACGTCGCGAAATTTGTCGCGCCGAGTTCCCGGAACTTGTCCCGCGAACCTTTCGGGATCGGCCGGTCGTGACTGACTTTTGGCACGAAGGCTCGTTCGCGCCGCAGGGCCGGCGGGCGGCCGGAGACCAGTTCGTTTCCGTTGACGATGGTTTCCGCCAGAAACGACAGCACCTTCGTCGCGCGGTTCTGACGCGGGTCAAACCGGAACAGTTCCGGCGTGTCATCGATGAAGCGAGTCGTGCAGTCGCCGCCGCTGAATGTCGGATGGTGCAGAACCTTCAGCAGGAACGGGATGTTGGTCTTCACACCTCGCACACGAAACTCCCGCAGCGCTCGTTCCATTCGCACGATCGCCGTGTTGAAGTGTCGTCCGCGAGCGGTCACTTTGGTCAGCAGCGAATCGTAGAACGGATTCACAACCGCTCCGGAAAACGCGCTGCCGGCATCCAGCCGAATGCCCATGCCACTGGCCGAACGGTAGTGCGTCACGCGGCCGTAATCCGGCATGAAGTTATTCGCCGCGTCTTCCGTCGTGACCCGGCACTGCAGCGCGAATCCATGCGGCACGACCGATTCCTGCGACGGAATATCAATCTGCGGATCGGACAGCGGCATTCCCTGACAAACCAGAATCTGGGACTTGACGATATCGATTCCGGTGATTTCCTCCGTGACGGTGTGTTCGACCTGAATGCGGGGATTGACTTCAATGAAGAAGAACTTCTGGGCTTCAACGTCGACAAGAAATTCCACGGTGCCAGCGCAGGAGTATCCGGCTTCGCGTCCGATTCGAATGGCGGCGTCCAGAATCCCCTGACGCAGCGCGTCAGACAGATCGGGAGCCGGAGCGATTTCGACAACTTTCTGATGCCGCCTCTGAACGGAACAGTCGCGTTCGAACAGATGCACCAGGTTGCCGTGTTCATCGCCAAGCAACTGAACTTCGATGTGCTTGGCTCGCGCGATGTATTTTTCGATAAACACATCCGGGCAGCCGAATGCCGTCTGAGCTTCATTGCGAGCACTTTGAAAGGCGTCGGCGAAATCAGCCGCTTCCCGCACGACTCGCATTCCCCGCCCGCCGCCGCCTTTTGCCGCCTTGATCATCACCGGAAAACCAACGGCTTCCGCGCGGGACTTCGCTTCATCCAGCGATTCGACTGAACCTTCGGTGCCGCCCAGAATGGGGACTCCCGCGCGGATGGCGATCGCTCGTGCGGCGGTCTTGTCACCGAGCGACTCCAGAGCCGCCACCGACGGTCCCACAAACTTGATTCCCGCGGCGACACAGGCACTGGCAAATTCCGAACGTTCGGAAAGAAAACCGTAGCCGGGATGGATCGCGTCGACATGAACGTCCCTGGCCAGGCTGATGATCGCGTCGATATCCAGATACGCCCGAATCGGCTCGCCCTGCCGGCCGATCATGTAGGCTTCGTCAGCCTTGAAGCGGTGCAGAGCGTACCGGTCTTCGTGCGTGTAGATGGCAACAGTGCGAATCCCAAGCTCCGTCGCGCTGCGAAAAACACGGATGGCGATTTCGGAACGATTGGCGACGAGCAGTTTCTTAATGCGGGGCATGGATTGTCAGCGAGTCAGAAGTAGCGGGCATAAGGCGTGCGGCAGATGAGTTCCTACCAGTCTGCAAGCCGCAGGGCGCTGGACCCGGTTCCGTTCACAGAGAAACCGGGTCCAGCGCCCGGCGGCTTGCCGGTAAATCGACACCTGCCGATCGCCGAAAGACGGTCGTCAGCCGTTCCAGCAGGCATTGTGGGGACGACTGCCGCACAACATACCGCAAGCGCAGCCGGCAATCCAACGCAGCAATTTCCAGCGGCAGCCCGTTGCAAACGACGGCTGCCCGTTCCGCGGCCCGGCGCGTTTCATGGACGCGTCAGCGACGCACGCGTGATGCTTCGACGGGACGCCAGTCGGCAACTCTCGCGCGACACTTGGTACGTGTGAAGTAGATACCGGCCGCTGCCTCGTCAGAAGCAACGGCCGGTCGCGGCGTCGTCAGGCCAGAATCGGAGTCGTCAGACAAGTCCGGCGTCGGACATGGAAAGTCCGAAGTCCAGTCCGGACAGCGACAGTCCGCCGCGCGAAATCAGGATGTCGATCACTTCGCTGGTCGTCAGCATCGAACCGGACGGCGGCACGATGCGAAGCTGGTACTCACCGGTTTCGTCGAAATCGTCGAACCGGTACATCCCGGTGCTGCCGGTGGTTGTGGAGGCGATGACGGTGCCTTCATCGTTCAGCAGTTCCACGGTGACTCCCGCGACGCCGACTCCGCCCCGTCGCGTTCGCGCGAGTCCGTCGGTGTTCGCCACAACGCGGCCGCTGACCTCGCCGGTCATCACAAACACGTCGTCCTGAATATTGCTGACGCCGGTGTTCCGCTGAATGATGTCCGCCAGAGTCGTGTGTTCGATGTCGCGAAGTTCGCGGCCGGAGAACACGTTCTGGTACCAGAATCGGTCGCCGTCGCGCAGCCGTTCGAACTGATCGACGATGATCGTGCGGAACAATTCACCCGTTGAACTGCCGGCAACGTGGTCTTCGGCCAGTCCGCCGACCCACAAGTCGATGTTGTCGACGGTGCCGTAGAGTTCTTCCAGCGTCTGCTGCAAACCGACGTCAGACGTGATGTCGGCAAACGTTTCCACGCGAGTCAGACCGTAAGCTTCACGAACGGTGTTGTAGTCGGCCAGCCCGTGGTCACGCCCGCGCTGAATGTTCAGCGACACCAGATCGAGTCCTCCCTGTCCGGGTTCACCAAACAGAAAGTTGCGCAGGCTGTCGACCACTTCCAGATCGATTTCCTGAGCCGTGGACGACGCGACGTACTTCAGCACGGAATCGATGCCCGTCTCCCGCAGCAGATCGGGATTGAAGAACGCTTCACGCAGCGCCACTTCGTCCCGAACCGGAAGACCATCGTTGCCGAAGAACTCGATGTCTTCGTTCAGGGTGGAATGTCCAAACCGAAACGCGGCCGTCGAAAACTCATTCGCGATACTCGGGTCGACGGTTGGATCGTAGCCGGCATAGTCCGACACAGCTCCATCTCCCAGCAAAGCCGGCAGGAACTCGTTGAACGTGATCGCCTGCAGTTCCGCAATCACGATGGCTCGCGCCTGCTGGAAGATTTCCTCATCGCTCAGACCGGGGTTTTCCGCGGCGATGCGGTCCGCCTGCAGATTGTGTTCGCGAACAAACAACGTATGCATGGACGACAGTTCGATGTTTTCGTTCGCGCGAATGTCGCCGGCCAGAAAGCTGCCGTCTTCACCGGATGGCAGCAGTCCGTCATCGCCAATCAGCAGACGTCCTCCTTCGAATGTTCGCAGCGAGGCCGCGGTTTCCGCATCTGAACCGTAAATCTGGGAACCATCGATCCATGACGTGATCTGTGTGATTTGTTCGCGCGGGCTGTCTGTGCCGGTGGAATCGTCGAACACGGATCGAGTCAGTGGAATGGTTTGAGTTCCCGTGCCGTTCGGGTCGAACGACGCGTCGCCGGCCGGAACGGAGATGTCGAACGATTCGCCGTCTTCCTGCGCTTCGGTCAGATCGATGTCGTGGTCAAGAAACTGTCCCCACACGTACAGGAACGCCGACAGGTCGCGATCGTTCGTCAACGTGTCTTCCTGCTGCGCGGATAAAGCGTTGCTGATTTCACGGGCACTCGGCCGATCTTCTCCGGCGGGAGCGGAGATGCCATCGGCATAGTCCGAGGCGGCGACTCGCAGAAGTTGTTCATCGGTGCTGCCGAGTTCCGGGTTCTCCAGGTTGTTGCCGGTCCCGTCGATCGAACGGACCTCAACCGGAACTTCCGGCGGCGGGTTGCGGATTCCGTCGCGGCGCTGACGGAGCGCCGGCTGTCGATGTCCGCGTTCGGCCGGTTGTGCGGCGCGACCCGAATTCTGTGGCTGATTCATGGGCTGTTCCGCGATTGCCGACGGCCGGCGCGGAGTCATGCGCTGGTCGTCCGGCGTGGCGGCTGGTTCCGGAGCGACCACGTTATCGGCTGCTGTGTCGGTTGCTGCGGCAGTCGATTCGGTAACGGCCGTGGCTTCGGCAGCGGGAGTCTGTTCAGCGCCGGAATCCGACATCACGGGCGGAGCCGCGGTGACCTGGTTCGCGTCCACCAGGTTTCCGCATGACAGCATCATGCGGTCTTCGCAGGTTTCTGCGGCAACCAGGGAGGAACGTGCTTTTCGACGTCGCTTGTTGCGTTTGGGGAAGAACATGACGGTTCCTTTTCGATGGGAGTCACGGAGACGGGAGTGATCGGCGCGCAGCGCGAACCCGGACGATGGAGCGGGAGGACTCACGTAGTCAGCGATCGCGTGCGGTTCGATCAGACGGGACGAGTTGCCGAAAGCAGCGCACGAATGCGCGGGCGTTCCGGCGAAAGTTGTGTCAGCAGGAACTGACGATCGAAGAGAAGGGAAGTTGCGAAGTGATTCGCCGCCACCCGACAGTATCGGGCGGAGAATTCTGCATCGTCGCGGCAGCCGGGAACGGACGTCAGCCGAGAGAACGAATCAGTGCCGCCGCCATGACCTGAGCTTCCGCGGCGTTCAGCGTGCCGCTGGCGTCGGCATCGTAGGAGAGCGCCTTCGCCACGAATCCGGCAGTCATCGCCGCCGAAGAATTTTCGGATCGCCGCGATGCTGTGGACCGTCTTCCGCGGCGCTGTCGCGAATCGGGTTGCGACGCTGTCTGGTCCTGCGGCTGACGCGACTGCAACTCCGCCATGACGGCTGCGGCGACCAGTTTCAGTTCCGGGCCGCTGAGTTCTCCGTCGTGGTCACGGTCATATTTCATCGCGCCCTGCACGAATTGAACGGTCTGCCGCTGAAACACAGCGACTGCCGGATCGACGGTGGCCTGGTTCTGCTGCTGTTGCTGCGCTGCCATCCTTTGACGCGTCATTGTGGAATCGCCGAATCCGAAACCGGAACCCGTGATTGCCGCAGGATTCATGGTTGCTCCGGAACCAAACATTCCCATGCCACCGGAACAGCCGCCGTTGCCTCCGAACATTCCGCCGCCACCGGGACCATTTTCCTGCATTCCGCCGCCCATCATGGCCGGCCCGCCGCCGCGCATTCCTCCACCAAAGCCGCCGCCGCCACCGCCGCCACCCCGCATTCCTCCACCGCGCTGGGCGAACGAAGCTGTTGCCGGCAGCAGTATCAAACACACGACAGCAATTGTTTGAAAGACTCGTCTGGACATTGTTTCCTCCCCTGCAGATCGAAGTCACGGAAATCGAACACTGCCTGTCGCGGATCAACGTTTCAGTGACCGAACCGCCGATCCGCAACAAGCCACTATTTCGATAAACGTGACAGCTGCGACAGGTTCCGGCATTTTTCCCCGCAGATTTTCGGTTCGGCTGCCGGGCCGCGTGGACTATCGCCTTCAGATCGGTGCAGGGCGACGCAAAGGCACCATGTCCAGGAGGTGCGCGAGCGGTGCTTCGGGCATGTGCCGGGGGGGAGACGGTGCGCCGCTACTCGGCAGACTGGCCGTTCAGCGGAGTCCGCGACATGTGTTTATCGAGAAATCGTATGACGCGCTTTGAGTATACCTCCGGCGACGCAGCCAACAGATCGACATGCGCTGCTCCGGCGACCATCCACAATTCCTTCGGTTCCTGTGCTCGTTCGAACATCTCCGCCGTTTCAGCAGCAGTCGTGTGATAGTCGTCGGATCCGGAAATAAGAAATACCGGGCATCCAACGCCAGCCAGGTGGTCGATGGGGCGAAGTTCAGACGGCGATACTCCAAGCCGTGGCTTCAATTGAATCAGCAACAACTGCGCCGGAAGCCACGCCAATGGTCCCAGTGATGCAGCGACGCGATTGTTGATTGCGCGGTCGATGTCCGAGTAAACGGATTCCAGCACAATGGCATCGATGCCCAACGGTGACGCCAGCAAGGCCGACGCGCCGCCGAGTGACACGCCGATCACGCCAATCGGTTGTCCGGGGTGCTCGCGCCGGGCATATTCCACAGCGGCCCGGACGTCATGCCTTTCGAGGTGGCCGACAGTAATCTGATCGCCGGAACTTTCGCCGTGTCCCTGCAGATCAATCAGGACGGAGCAATAGCCATTCGCACGCAACAGTTCCGCTCGGCGGACCATCGCCCTTCGCGATCCGCGAATGCCATGCACCAGCACGACGACCCCCTTTGCGTCGTCAGTCTGCACATGCCAGCCACTGATCGTGGCACCCGAATCACTTTCGAGCGATATCGTCTCGGCGGACAGATTCGACGGAGGACTTCCAACGATATGCTGTGCCGGTGCGATGAGAGCACCTGCGACGAACCACGATATGATCAGTCCCGCACCAATCAACAACAGTGCCGCCAGACCAGAACGCCGAACGACGCGGCGACAAAGGAATCTCCCGGCATTTGATGTGCTGTTTGTTGCTCGGAACACTGTCTTCAGAATGCCTGCTTTGAAAATCAATCAATGGATGACGGCGTCCGAACGATGCCGTCGATCCGCGTGTGAAACGAATCCAATACGCGGCTCGCGACGCGTTGTTTCCTGTCACGGGCCTATTCGTCGTCTTCCGACACAACACCCACAAGGTCATAATCCTGGCGGCGGATCAACTCCACCGGCACCATTTCGCCGACCTCCAGGCCGTTGCCGGAGACCAGCACCTCAGAGTCAATTTCGGGCGCGTCTGCGAAACTGCGGCCCGACCAGACGCCGTCTTCCAGTTCTTCGTCAAGCAGGATGTCCAGTTCGTAGCCAACCAGGGAATCCGCGTGCCGGAAGGCTATGTCCTGCTGCACGGTCATCAGTTCGTCGCGGCGAGCTTCCTTGATGTCTTCCGGAAGATGTCCGTCGAGCTTCGTGGCGGGAGTGCCTGGTTCGACCGAATACGTGAAGACTCCCATGCGTTCGAACTGCGTGTCGATGACGAATTGTCGCAGTTCGTCAAACTGAGCGTCCGTTTCGCCGGGAAATCCGGTAATGAACGTCGTCCGCAGCACCAGGTTGGGAATCTGTTGACGGAGCTTTCCGACAAGTTCGCGAATCTGTTCCGCGTTGACTCGCCGCTGCATGCGTTTCAAAACCGGCGAACTGATGTGCTGCAGCGGCATGTCCAGATAGGGCAGAATCTTTGACGACTCGGCGATCGTCCGAATCAGTTCGTCGGTGAAGTGAATCGGGTACAGATACATCAGGCGAATCCACTTCAGGTCGTCAATGGTCTCCAGTTGCCTGAGCAGTTCGACCAGCTTCACTTCGCCGTAAAGATCCAATCCGTAATACGTCGTGTCCTGAGCGACAAGAATCAATTCCTTCACGCCGTCGTCCGCCAGTTCACGAGCTTCCTGCATGACCATTTCGATGGGCTTGGTAACGTGTTTGCCTCGCATCATGGGAATGGAACAGAACGTACACGTGCGATCGCAGCCTTCAGAAATCTTCAGGTAGGCAAAGTGCTGCGGAGTGATCCGCAGCCGCGCGCGATCGTCCATCGCCTTGATCGGCGCGGGGCGGAAGAGTTCACGCTGCTCGTTGGCGCCACCGATCATCCGGTCCGCGACGCGGTTGATTTCGTCGCGTCCAAAAACGCCGACAACGTGATCGATGTCGGGCATTTCCTGCAGCAAACCGCCTTCCAGCCGCTGCGGCAGACAACCGGCGACGATGACTCCCTTCGTGCGGCCGGCTTTTTTCAGGTCGAGCATTTCCTGAATGACGGCTTTCGATTCGGCTCGCGAACTTTCGATAAAGCCGCACGTGTTGACGATGACAAAGTCGGAGCCGTCCGGATCACTGACCAGCGTGTAACCGTCAAGAGCCAGCGTGCCCAGCATCTTTTCGCTGTCGACCAGATTCTTCGGACAACCAAGACTGACAAATGCATAGCGGCCGCGCGAGTGTCCGGGTGACACGGCAGGTGAATCCGACTGAGCAACAGGGGCGTCGATGATGGGAAGGCCGGTCATGCGATGTTTTCTGGTCCCGGGACAAAGGACGATCAATGTACTGAGGGATGAAATGCGTCTCGTTCCCGGAACGCGTTCCGGTTGCCGGTACTCCCCAACCAGGCTGGTAATCCGGAAATGTCGGAGTTGCCGCCTTCGCCGCTTTCTCGGCGGTTGCGGCGGCGAAGCACGATCATTTGTCCCTCACAAAACACCAGACTGCCGGCATCGAGGCATCGCCGGAAACCGGGTTCAACGTTCAGTCTAACCTGCCGGTTTTGCGGGACAATCCGGATGCCCGGAATCCCGGAATATTGGATTCATCCGGGAGACGGGCGTGCCTGAATCTTCGAATGCTGTGTCCGACAGGTTGATACAGCGGTTACCTTGACGGGAACTACCGGATTCGAGCCGGTTGGTCAGCAGGCAGGTGTCACCACGAAGGACACGAAGAACTGCAGGGACGGAAAATCCAGGCAGTGGATGCCGAGTTTCGTCCCGTTCAACGGCATCGTCCTGTAAATAGATCGTCACGGCAGATATCACCGCCGAACTCCGGCTTCGTGCTCTTCGAGCACTTTGTGGTTGCCGTTCAGATGCGGGAAATTCGGACACGCGAAGCCAGCAAGCGCGAATTTCCCTTCGCGTCCCCGCTGTCTGCCAGCCCCGTTCGGAAAGATGACCGAACTGCCGTCTGAAGCGGTCCGTGACGATGTACAGGCATGGTGAGAACAGGCAACGATTCGGCGACGCGCGGACCGCCGGGCGAATGCGTTCAGGGCACGAACTCCTTGCCGACCGCCCGGCGCGATGTTAGGCTGACGGCAACGGATACCACCTTCCGCGAAACTTTCCCGCCTCACAGTTTCCACCCCGCAATCGTGCTGCGTCGCGCGGCACCAGAGCACCCTGGTTCGTCAGACCACATCGTCGTGCCCAGCGTTTTCAAAACGGATACTCGATATGAAGTCTCCTGCCTCGATCCTTTGCCTGGCTGTTTCCCTCCTGATTCTGCCGCCGGCGCTGTTCGCAGATGAGCAGCCGGCGGATTCTCCGCAAGTCAGCTTTTCGAAGCAGATCCATCCGATCTTTCAGGCGAAGTGTCAGGGCTGTCATCAGCCGGCCAAGGCCAGCGGCAGCTTTGTCATGACCGATTTTGACAAACTGCTCGGCGGCGGTGAGAGCGAAGAGAAGGCAATCGTTCCGGGCAAGCCCGATGAGAGTTATCTCGTCCTGCAGATCACGCCCGAAGACGGTTCCGCCGCGATGCCTCCGAAGGGCGACGCGCTGTCGGCGGTTGAGATCGACCTGATCCGAAAATGGATCGAACAGGGAGCCCGCAACGATTCGCCGAACGCCGCGCGAGTTCCGTTCAGCCGCGACAACCCGCCGGTGTACTCAATGCCGCCGGTGATCACATCGCTGGACTTTTCGCCGGATGGTTCATTGCTGGCCGTGGCCGGATTCCACGAAGTTCTGCTGCACAGGGCCGACGGTTCCGAACTTGTCGATCGCCTGATCGGCATTTCCGAACGGATTGAATCGGTGCGATTTTCACCCGACGGCAAGCGTCTGGCCGTTACGGGAGGTCAGCCGGGGCGAATGGGTGAAGTGCAGGTCTGGGACGTCGAGAAGCGAGAACTGCTGCTGTCTCATTCGGTGACCTACGACACAATCTACGGAGCAAGCTGGTCTCCCGATGGCACTCTGATCGCATTCGGCGGTTCCGATAACATCGTGCGAGCCATCAATGCCGAAACCGGCGAACAGGTACTGCAGCAAGGCGCGCACAGCGACTGGATCCGCGACACCGTGTTCACAACCGACGGGTCGCATCTGCTGTCCGTCGCGCGCGACATGACAGTGAAGCTGACGGAGGTTTCCACGAATCGCTTTATCGACAACGTAACGTCGATTACTCCCGGCGCGCTGAAGGGCGGCATCAATTCGATCGCTCGGCATCCGGAACGCGACGAAGTGGTGGTGGGCGGGTCCGACGGAACGCCCAAGGTTTATCGAGTCTTCCGGATCACAGCCCGGCAGATCGGCGACGACGCGAACCTGATCCGGACGCTCGATTCCATGACCGGCCGCGTCTTTGGAGTTGCCGTCAGCCGGGACGGAACGCGGATTGCCGCCGTCAGCGCACTGGACGGACAGGGCGAACTGGCGGTGCATTCCTACGAATTTGACACAAATCTGCCGGACGATCTGAAGGCGATCAGCGCCAAGCGCGTCGCGGCTCGCAGCGCCGAAGAACAACAGAAGCTGGATGAGTATCGTTCCAAAGACATCAAACGCATCGCTCAGGTCAGCGTTCCCGAAAGCGCTCTGTACGCGTTGTCGTTTCATCCGAACAATCGCCAGGTCGCAACCGCCGGCGGCGACGGAACGATCCGACTGTATGACACCGAAAGCGGCCAGCTCGTAGCTTCATTTGCCGCCGCTCCGGTTTCCGCGGAAAAAACGCGTTCACAGTCGCCGGTGGAGGAACTTGTCTGGCAGGATTCTCCGCTGTCGGTGGAAGAATCGCTGCCGGAGGGAGCTTCGGTGGTCAGCCTGGAGGTCACGCCGTCGGCCGTCGCGCTGCCGAATCCGTTTGAGTACGCTCAGTTGCTGATTTCGGCGACGCTGGATTCCGGCGACGTGGTCGACGTCACTCGCATCGCGAACGTTTCCGTACACGGTCGCGCGGTTGAAGTAACGAAGTCCGGATTCGTCAGACCTCAGGCCGACGGCACGTCCGTGATCTCCGTGACACTGGGAAGTCACGCCGTTCAGATTCCGGTGGCCGTTGCGGGATTCCATGCTCCGTTTGAAGCCGACTTCATCGAACACGTCAATCCGGTGCTGTCGCGAGTCGGCTGCAACCAGGGCACCTGCCACGGTTCCAAGGACGGCAAAAACGGGTTCAAGCTTTCTCTGCGAGGCTACGATCCAATCTACGATGTCCGCGCGCTGACGGACGACCTGGCCGCTCGACGCACAAACATCGCTTCGCCCGCCGACAGCCTGATGCTGCTGAAGGCCACCGGTGTCGTGCCGCATGTCGGTCAGCAGGTCATCCGTCCGAACAGCAACTACTATGAAATCGTTCGAAGCTGGATCGCCGGCGGAGCGAAGCTGAATGGTTCGACTCCGAAACCCGTTTCGATCGAAATCGTGCCGCAGAACCCCGTCATTCAGCAACTGCGTTCGACTCAGCAGATTCGAATCGTCGCCACGTACGCTGACGGACGCACAAAAGACGTGACTCGCGAAGCCTACATCGACAGCGGGAACACAGAAGTCGCAGCGACGAACCGATGGGGACTCGTCACCGCTCTTCGCCGCGGAGAAGCACCGATTCTGGCTCGCTACGAAGGATCCTATGCCGCCACCACACTGACCGTGATGGGCGATCGCAGCGGCTTCGAATGGAAAGAACCCGAAACGTGGTCAGAAATTGACCGCCACGTCGCCGCGAAATGGCAGCGGATGAAGATCGAACCTTCAGAAGTCTGCAGCGACGAAGAATACCTCCGGCGGGTTCATCTGGACCTGACCGGTCTGCCCCCCACCGCCGAACAGGTGCGGGCATTTCTGGCGGACAGCCGCGAGACGCGCATCAAGCGGGCAGAAGTCGTTGATCAGCTTGTCGGCAGCGACGCCTACGTCGAATACTGGAGCAACAAATGGGCGGACCTGCTGCAGGTCAACAGCAAGTTTCTGGGACCGGAGGGAGCTGTCGCGTTCCGAGACTGGATTCGTTCGGAAGTTAAGGCCAACACGCCGTATGACGAATTCGTCCGCAAGGTCATCACGGCTGACGGTTCCAACAAGGAGCATCCCGCGGCGTCCTATTTCAAGATTCTGCGGGAACCGACCGCAATTATGGAAAACACAACTCACCTGTTTCTGGGTGTGCGGTTCAACTGTAACAAATGTCATGACCATCCGTTCGAACGCTGGACTCAGGACCAGTACTACGAAACAGCCGCCTATTTCGCTCGCGTCGGTTTGAAGCAGGATCCGGCCAGCGGAGACCGCAGGATCGGCGGAACCGCCGTCGAAGGTGCGAAGCCGTATTATGAAATCGTCTACGAAAAGGACGACGGGGAAGTTGTTCACGACCGTACTCGCGCCGTGACGGCTCCCGAGTTTCCCTACGAATGCGACTTTTCGGTTGCCGAAGGAGCTAACCGCCGGCAGCGACTGGCCGCATGGATCACTTCGCCCGACAACCGCTACTTCGCGAAAAGCTACGTCAATCGGCTGTGGGGTTACCTGCTCGGTGTCGGCATTATGGAACCGATCGACGACCTGCGAGCCGGAAATCCTCCCACCAATCCGGAACTGCTGGATCACCTGACAAACGAATTCATCAACAGTGGCTTTAACGTCCGGCACGTTGTGGGACTGATCTGTAAATCGCGAACCTATCAGTTGTCACTGGAAACGAATCGCTGGAACGCGGACGACGAACAGAATTACTCACACGCGATCGCTCGGCGGCTGCCGGCCGAAGTGCTGTACGATTCGATCCACCAGGTGACCGGTTCCGTGTCGAAGATTCCCGGAGTTCCGGACGGCACGCGCGCAGCGGCAATCCCGGACGCGGGCATCGAACTTCCGGATGGTTTCCTGGCAAATCTCGGCCGCCCCGTTCGCGAAAGCGCCTGTGAATGTGAACGCAGCGCCGACCTGCAGCTCGGCCCCATCATGGCTCTGATCGGCGGTCCCACCGTCGGCACGGCACTCGCGGATCCGGATAACGCAATCGCATCTCTCGTCAGGGAGATCCCGGATGATCGCCAGTTGATCGACGAAATCTTCGTACGCATTCTCAATCGACCGGCAACGGATTCGGAAATCGATTCCGTACAGGCGCTGAACACGTTAATCGACCGAGACCACGAACAGCTTGTTCAGCAGCTTGCCGCACGTGAAGAATGGTGGGTCGAAGAGAAACCGAAGCTCGAACAGGCGCGGGAAGCTGCCATCGCAGAAGCCACAGCCGACCTGAAAGCCTTTGAAGAACAAATTGCACCGCGCCGCGCGGAAGAAGAAAAAGTCCGGCTGGAAAAGCTTGCGGAAGTCGAAGCGGACTACAACAACTACAAGGCCGCGATTCTGAACCAGGCGGAGTCCTACCTGACGGAAAAGTCTTCCACCGACGCCGAATGGCACCTGCTGGAAGCGATCTCTCTGGAAGCCGTTTCGGGAATCACGCTGGAACGACAGGAAGACCGGTCCATCAAAGCGACCGGTTCAGCCGATCGCGGCGCATACACGGTGACCGTCCGAACGTCGCTGAAGGATATTGCCGCGTTCCGCATCGAAGCACTGACCGATGCCGGCATCAAGGGTAACGGCCCTGGGCTGCCGGAAAACGGCAACTTTGTTGTCACGGAATTTGACGTCCAGGCGGCTCCGTCATCAGATCCCGGCAAGATGACCAAAGTCGAATTGCAGAACGCGAAAGCGTCATTCCTGCAGGCCGGATTCAACATCGACCTGACGATTGACGGCAATGCGGGCAATCAAAACGGCTGGGCGATCGCCAACGCCGGCGGAGTCGCTCACTGGGCAACGTTCGAAACAAAGCAGCCGGTCTCCCACGACGGCGGCACGATCTTTAAGTTCACTATCCATCAGAACCACGACGCGAAGAATCACCTGCTGGGACGATTCCGCATCTCTGCGACAACCAAACCGCAGCCGGGTCTCAGCCTGCCGGAAAGTCTGCAGTCGATTTCTCTGGTCAAAGCGGAACAGCGGTCCGACGGCCAGAAGCAGACGCTGCTGTCGTGGATTGAAAAGACGGATCCAACGCTGCTGGCAAAACAGACAGCCCTGAACGAAGCCAGGAAGCCGCTGCCGGAGGATCCGGGAGTTACGTCACGAAAGGAAAAACTCACCTTTGTCAGCCAGGAGGTTCCGGAAGATTCCCGCCTGGTCCAGATGCGTTCCGATGTGGAATTCAGCACAAAGCAGCAGGAATCCAAACGACTGACCATGGCTCAGGACCTGGCCTGGGCACTGATCAACAACCCGGCATTCCTGTTCAACCACTGACGGTGGGACTCTTCCGGCAAAGCGGGCAGGAACGCCGGATCGTTCCGGCGCTGCCGAAAGGTCCGAACAGGTTCTCGCAGGGTCCGACGAAAGCTGCGGTTGGGGGATTTGGTTGCGTGTTTCCCGACCGCGGAGATAGACTACATCAGCGACGATTGCTGGCCGGGGCACTGTTCCCCGGCATTCCCTGACGCTTCGTGAAAAGCATTCTCGCCCATCAGATTCACGTCGCTCAGACTTGCGTATCCTTTGCTCACAATTCGCTCCCCGCCACAGGAATCCTGCCATGCTGCGTATCAAAGGTGAACTCGCCAAGGACGTTTGCGATCGGAACCTCGGGCCTACTCGCAGAGATGTGCTGCGAGTCGGCGGGTCCGGAATGCTGGGGCTGTCTCTCGGCACGATGCTGCAGTTAAAGGCCGCCAGCGCGGCCAATAACAGTGAAATCAGCGGCGGACCCGGCTGGGGCAAAGCGAAAAGCATCATCATGCTTTACCTGCAGGGCGGACCGTCGCACCTGGACCTGTGGGACCCCAAGGAAAACGTCCCCGACAACGTTCAAAGCGTCTTCAAAAACATCGACACGAAACTGCCGGGAGTGCAGTTCACCGAAAACCTGCCGAAGCTGGCTCAGGTGAACGACAAGTTCACAATGATCCGCTCGATGAGCTACACGCCGAACGGACTGTTCAACCACACGGCCGCGATTTACCAGATGATGACCGGCTACACGACGGACAAAGTCAGTCCGTCCGGGCAGTTGGAACCTCCCAGTCCGAAAGACTTTCCCAACTTCGGTTCCAACATCGTGCGGCTGCGTCCTGTCGACGAACCCATGCTGCCGTTTGTCATGCTGCCCCGCCCGCTGCAGGAAAGCAACGTCGTCGGGAAGGGCGGAACCGCCGGATTTCTGGGCAAGGCCTACGATCCCTACACGCTGTATCCCAGCGGTGACGACATGGACATGAAGAAGATGTCGCGGATCAAGATCGACGATCTGAAACTGCGACCGGAAGTCTTCAGTACTCGCCTGCAGCGCCGCGCGGATCTGCGCACCGTGATCAGCAACGGTATGCCCGAGATCGACAACGCCGTCAAGGACCTGAATCTGAACCAGTACTATGAACGAGCACTGGATCTGATCGTTTCCGGCCGGGCTCGCGAAGCATTCGGTCTGGATTCGGAGTCCCATGCCACACGTGAACTGTACGGTCGAAACACGTTTGGCGATTCCTGCCTGCTGGCTCGCCGCCTGGTGGAAGCCGGGACTCGAGTCGTGGAAGTCGTCTGGCCGAAAATTGCGAACTCCGACAATCATTCCTGGGACCACCACACGGGGTTGTCCAACCGCATGAAGAATCAGTCCGCTCCCATGCTGGACGCCGGCGTGTCAGGCCTGATATCCGACCTGGACGAACGCGGCATGCTGGACGAGACGCTGGTGGTCGTGATCGGAGAATTTGGCCGCAGTCCTCAGCGCGGTGTCAGCACATCCGGCAACGGAAACAGCGACGACGGCCGGGACCACTGGCCTTACTGCTACACAGGGATCGTCGCCGGTGCCGGCGTCAAACGCGGCAACGTCCACGGCAAGTCCGACAAGACCGCGTCCGCTCCGCTGGAAAACCCGGTCCATCCGATGGAACTGCTGGCGTCGATCTATCATTCCTTCGGCATCAATCCGGAAACGATCGTCTACAACCATCTGAATCAGCCGCGCGAACTGGTGAAGGCGTCCGCCGTCAACGCGTTCTTTGCGTAGCGAAAACCGCCCGATCACCCACCCCCGCCAGTGAACCTGCAGCGAGGCCCGGCGCAATAGCCGGGCCTCTTTTTTTTGGGTCATTCGCACTATCCGTGGGGGGGGATTTGGTGTGCTGAGAACCTCCGCTCAGGCTCAGCAAACGGATGACCGCCCCGTCCTCCTTGGCATCGGATCAGCCTCCAGGAGGCGCGGTGCCAGGCCGATGCGACGGCGAAGCGAACGGGGCTCGTAACACGTCTTTCGGTGGGAGATCCGATGCAACTGGCAGTCTGCGAAGTCGAATCCCGGTTTCAGAATCGATACGCGGTCGCAGAAACACTGTGGTATCCAGCGTGAAACCGCCGCTGAAACCCCGGAAACACTGACAGTTTCGGCGGACCATGCATACGGAAGCACCGATGCAGCCAGTGCCAACCGGACATGGGAGCCGTGCGGATGATCGCCATCGCTCACATTCAGAGATTGCGACCGGTTGCCGGCGCAGCGTTGTCGCCGACTTCTGAACTGCTGCGCGACGGACGGAATTCAGTGCTCACTGCCCCTGCTG
Source organism: Planctomycetaceae bacterium (assembly GCA_041398785.1). Taxonomy (NCBI): domain Bacteria; kingdom Pseudomonadati; phylum Planctomycetota; class Planctomycetia; order Planctomycetales; family Planctomycetaceae; species Planctomycetaceae bacterium. The sequence goes on from JAWKUA010000022.1 coordinate 69,008, forward strand.
CGACAGGCCTGCCTGTTGTGTTCGGAGATACCAGACGAACCGCACCGGCTGTGTATGGCTCCTTAAAGGTGACATCGGCCGGTTGCCCCGGTACCATCGGCATCGCACCGTCCCGTCACCACAACTGATGCTGCAGCGGCCAGTGTGAGCCGATCAGACTCACGAAGCGGAAAAGTCCAACGCACGATCAATGAGTCAGCATCCTGCCGCCGCATAGATCGCAATTCGTTCTGCCGCTAACCGAAGCCGTCTCTCATGTCTCTAAACTACACTCACCTGCTGATTCCATCTTCGTCCGAATTTCGCCCGGACGCAGACGCCGTTGCCCGATTCGTTCGTGGACTCATCGACAATGGCAATGTCGCCAATGGTGCCAAGGTTGCATTCGCGCGCGTGACGAAGGGGCAACCACGCGTCCGGCAGATGCGCAATCCAATGACCGGCGAAACCATCGACCTTCGAGGTCCATCACGGACGCTTGAGCGACCAAGAACATTGTCCGATCCTTCCCAGATAACCGAACACGCCGCGAACCAGCAGGAATTTGATGTCTTGCTAACGGGTGAAGGCGTTCCTTCCGTTCCGCCATTGACGGTCGGGTCCGTGGAGGACGGCGACTGGAAGGTAATGGATGGCGCATACCATCTTGAAGTCCGTTGTCGCATACGAGCGAATGTCGTGCGGCTCTACATGCTCGATAGTGAGGACGATCTTCACCGGCCGCCAGCATTCGCAAATTATCGTCCAAAGTACAACGAAGACTGTTCTCCTGCCGAAAACGCGGATGGACTGTATGTGCATCCTGAGATTGGCGCATTCAGAGTCCCGAATGCCGGATGTGGTATGTTCTGGATCGAATTCAACTACGGCAAATTCGTCTTCCCTAGACTCAAAGACGGTAGCGTTGATGTGCTGGCTGACTCCGTCATCGACCTGGCGCGAGCCGCGTTCGATTGCGATTTTATTCAGGCTTGTGACTGGGGCTGAGCAATCGCGCGGCATAACACGTGAGGCTTTGACTTCGCCTGGCGCGGAGTGGGCGGTTGGTGAAGGTGTGACGCGAACCGAACGGCGGGCGTTCGCGGCAGAGCGCCGTCAGCCGAAGCTCACAGGCCTTTGATCAGGAAGCCCGGGCGCGTTCGCCGCGCCGCGGGAGTTGCTCAGAACGCCGTATGCGTTTTCAGTGTCGCCGATTGTTTCCGTAGGCGCACAGCCGCGCCGTTGGTGCGGGGATCAGGCATGACCGGTTCGCCACCGGACGCGATGGCGTTGCCAGCGGCCCATCCACTTACAAGTTCACCGACCCGGGCGGTCGTGCTTTCCGGTCTGGAATACGTTTCGGGATTGTCCGGGATCGCCCATTTCCTGCACACGTGTGGAGGCGAGGTTCTTCGGCCGTTCTGAAGGAGCGAATTGCTCGCTGTTGCGCGACGTGAGGTTTTGTGCGTCCGCGTGGAACGTCCGGAGCGGCGTGATTCGCACGATATCACTGATCCGTGGAAGCTGATTCTCGTTCAACCGCCCCGGGTAGCGACAACGAGTCGCCCTGAGGATACAATCACGGTGTGGCAGACCTCGCGGGCGTCTTCGCGGACATCATTGAATTCGCAGTAGCGACCCGTCCCCGTCTGACCCCGTCCCCCGCCCACGAAGCGGAAAAGTTCAACGGACGATCTATGAGTCGGGTTCCTGCCGCCGCATAAATCAATTTCTTTATGTCGCAAATATCGTCGTAAAAGGATGTTGAATGGCTCGAACCATCCCCATTCTTCCCTGCCAGTCCATGCCAGAGAACCTGGCATTCTGGCAAAGCTTAGATTACGAAGTTACCTATCAACAGAAGGCTCCGTATGCTTATGGGGTGGTCCATTCAAATGACATTGATTTCCATTTTATTGGTGTTGACATAGAGCCTGTACATAACTTCAGCAGTTGCCTTGTCCTCGTCTCAGAGCTGGAAACTCTGCACAGGACCTATGCGACAAAGATTAAGAGCTTCAAGGAAAAGTCTCCTTATCAGGGTGTTCCACGCATTTCCAGAATGAGAGAAGGTCAGACTCGCTTTACCCTGACCGACGTTGCTGGTAATTCAATCATCTTTATTATCCAAGGGGGTAAAGACCATGAAGTGGCTGAAGCCTATAAAAGCACTGACCAAACGCCTTTGCAACGCTCCCTCAATATGGCAAGACGATTACGGGATTTCAAGAACGATGACGCTGCCGCAGCTAAAGTTCTTGACGTAGCCATCAAGAAGCATGGTGATGATACCTCCATCGAGTTTGCTCAGATTTTGAGCGCTAGGATCGAACTTGGCATTATTCTGAATGATAGTAACTATGCACAAGAGCTATATTCTCAACTTCGTAACCTGCCTATAAGTAAACGAGACTTAGAGCAATTGGCAAGGGCTTCTTTTGAAGAATTTGCTGCAAATTTGAACGAATAGACCCATTCTGTGGCCCACTATGAGACATAACACGTGACGCTTTGACTTCGCTTGGCGCGGAGTGGGCGGGTGGTGGAGGGTTGAGGGGGATTGTGCGGCGGGCGTTCGGGGCAGAGCGCGGTGAGCCGAAGCTCGCAAGCCTTTGTTCAACAGATCGCTACATCGCGGCTCGTCGTCCGGGGTGAGTCTGTTCGATGTGTTCCATCCCGCAGGCTCCCGCGGTGGGCAGCATTTTGCCGGGGCTGCACCGGCCGTCGGGGTTGAACACTTTGCGAACGTCGTCCATCACGGCCAGGTCTTCGTCGGTGAACAGCCGGTTCATGAAACTGATCTTCTCGACGCCGATGCCGTGTTCACCGGTGACGCTTCCGCCAAGTTCGATGCACTTTTCCAGGATTTCGTTGCTGGCCAGCATCACTCGCCGCACCTGTTCCGGGTGACGTTCGTCAAACAGCAGAATCGGGTGCAGATTGCCGTCGCCGGCGTGAAACACGTTGACGATTCGGATGTCATGGCGCTGGCTGACGTCGCTGATGAACTGCAGGATTTCCGGCACGCGGGTTCTGGGCACGACACCGTCCTGAGTGCAATAACTGGGACTCAGCCGGCCGATGGCCCCGAACGCCTGCTTGCGGCATTTCCACAACAAAGCGCGTTCTTCGGCCGTTTGCGAAAGCTGCACGTCGCGAGCACCGCATTCGCGGCAAAGTCGAATGATGGTGGCTGCTTCCGCATCGACGGCAACTTCCAGCCCGTCCACTTCGATCAGCAGCACGGCTTCGGCATCCAGCGGGAAGCCGAAGTGATAGGCGTCTTCAAGAGCTCCGACAATTCCGCGATCCATCATCTCCAGAGCGGCCGGAACAATGCCGGCTCCGATGATGCTGCTGATCGTGCGAGTCGCGTCGTCGACCGTTTCGAAGATTCCCAGCATCGTGCGATACGATTCCGGGTTGCGAACGATCTTCACCCAGACCTTTGTCACGACTCCGAACGTGCCTTCGCTGCCGACGAACAATCCGGTCAGGTCGAAGCCGGTGCCTTTCCCCGTCGGGCCTCCCAGTCGCTGCAGCGTTCCGTCCGGCGCGACGAACTCCACACCGATCACATGATTCACCGTGACACCGTACTTCAGCGTGTGAGGTCCGCCGCTGTTGGTCGCCACATTGCCGCCGATCGTACACGCCCCCTGGCTGGACGGGTCAGGAGCGTAGTGAAATCCGGACCCCGCCAGCGCCTGTGTCAAATGCACGTTGACGACTCCCGGTTCGACAACGGCGTAGCGGTCGCGCAGGTTGATTTCCCGAATCCGCTTCATGCGAGTCAGAGCAATCATGACTCCGCCGCCGACGGGCAGACATCCGCCGGCAAGGCTGGTTCCCGCGCCGCGCGGCACAAACGGCACGTCGAATCGATTGCACGCGCGGACAATCTCCACGACTTCGCTGTCGGACTCCGGAAAGACCACGACGTCCGGAACGTTCTTTTCCACGACGTAGCCGTCACATTCGTAGACCAGCAGCTCATCGCGGGAACTCAGCAGTCGCTGCGGTCCGACAATCGCAGCCAGTTCGCGCAGGAATTCCGGCGTGATGGTTGTGGGTGCCGCAGGATCGGCTGGTGTTGCGGTGGTCATGATGCAAGCTGGATCAAAGAACGTTTTTCAGTCAGGCGGCGCGACGCTTTTCGACGACACCGCGTTGTATCGCGGCCGGTTGTTCCTGGCATCGCAGGTGGCGGTGCCTCAGTAATTCAGACCGTTCTTTCGAATGTGGACATACGGTTCGGTCGAATCCAGCGGCTGGTGACTTCTGGCCGATGTGATCGTGATCAGGTAAATCAGATGATCTCCGGATTCCAGCTTGTCGGCCACAATGCCTTCCAGCGACGCGAGTGAATTTGTCAGCAGCGGTAAGCCGTTTTCGCCGGGCATCGTTGGAACTCCGCTGAAGGCGTCAACACCGGGTTCGAAACCCCTGCCGAAGTGTTTGAAAAGTCCGGCGTCCGGTTTCGGCACCTGATTGATGGTGACCGGTGAGTCATCAGACAGCCAGTCCGTCAGAAAGCGAGATTTGTTGACGGCGACGGTGACCTGCGGCGGGTCGAAGGATGCCTGCTGGACCCAACTGGCCAGCATGCCGGTCGTCCGCCCGTTGCCGTCGCCGACGACAAGTATGAACGCGCCGCTGGGTATCCGACCCAGCACCGGCGCAACTTCGCCGGACGATTCGCCGGATGATTCGACGGATGACGAGCTTTTACGAGCCATGGATCGGCTTTCGGAGAATCGATGGAACGGTGGTGAATGGTCTGTCGCGGGACGTTCTGCTGCAAGGGCACGATGTCGTGTCGTCACAGCGCGTAGCATGTCCGATGCGAGCCGACATTTCCAACCACGAAAGTCCGTCCCCGCCCTCGTTCCAGGGCTCCTGCTCTGGAACGCAATGCCTTGCAGGCTCCGCCTGCCGTTCAGAGTGAGGCGCCGCAGCAGCGATCGCAAAGGCGGAGCCTTCCCGGCGTCCCGTTCCTGGGCTGGAGCCCGCGGAACAAGGTATTGCGCCGAACGCGGTGGCTCCGGGCTGCGGATTTGAACGAATGACTGGCAAGCTTCCGCTGAGCCTGCTAACAATGGTGCGGAGATCTTCACCCCGGCATTTCGTCCGCAGCAACGGGCCTCCGGCGAATGAGCATCCAGCAGGTTCCCTCCGACGCGCAGCTCCGGCCTCTGACCATTGTGGCTCAGGATCCCGGTGTGACCGATGCGGACGGCAAGCCGCTGATGACGCAGTTGTGGATTCCCGCGGAACGGCTGGCGGAAGGTCCGTGGGGATACCGCGTTCAGGTCGTGGACTACGATGCCGCGACGCAGCGATTTCTGCCGGCTCTGGATCCGGATCAGTACGAGCATCACGACGGCGGCAGGGATTCCGATCCTCCCGGGTTTGTTGATCCGTTCGCAAACGTGCCGCCCGAACAACTGCTGGACGATCCGCACTTTCACGCTCAGAACGTCTACGCGATCGTGATGAAGACACTGTCGCGATTCGAATTCGCTCTCGGCCGCCGCGTGAGCTGGCAGCTTCGGTCGCATCAGTTGAAGGTGGCGCCGCATGCTTTTGCGATGGCCAACGCGTTCTATTCACGCAGCGACGAAGGCCTGTTCTTCGGATATTTTCGCAGCAACGGTCGCACGGTTCTGACGGCACTGTCGCATGACATCGTCGCTCACGAAACGACTCACGCATTGCTGGACGGATTGCGGCCGAGGTTCATGGATCTTTCATCGGCCGACCAGGCGGCGTTTCACGAAGGGTTCAGCGATATCGTCGCGCTGTTGTCGGTGTTTGCTCAGAAGGAAATCGTCCGGACCGTGTTCGAACAGAAGGACAACCGTTCGGACCTGCGCACGGTGGACGGCCGGAAGTTCATCAAACGCGAATCTCTGCAGACCGAGCATCTGGTGAAGTCCGTGCTGCTGGGTCTGGCGGAACAGATGGGGCAGGAACTGTCCGGAGTTCGCGGAGAACCGCTGAGAGCCTCCGGCCGCCTGGAAGCGACTCCCGACCATTATCTGCACGATCCGGAATTTGAAGAACCGCATCGTCGCGGTGAAATTCTCGTCGCGGCAGTGTTGCGAGCCTTCCTGATGGTGTTTCAGCAGCGGCTGACAGGGCTTTCCGGAGCTTCCAGTAATTCCGACGAACCTCCGGACCTGATCGACCTGGACCGCGCCGTCGAAGAAGCAGCCACCGCCGCCGATCATCTGCTGACGATTGCCATTCGCGCCATCGACTACCTGATGCCGGTTCACATCAGCTTCGGCGACTACCTGAGCGCCATTCTGACGGCCGACCACGAAGTCTGTGCCAACGATGAAAAGTACCACTACCGTCAGCAACTGATTGACGCCTTCGCGGCGTTCGGAATCCGGCCGACCGCCAGCGGCAGGGGAAGCGAAGGCGGACTGTGGGGACGTTCGGACACGAAACAGCTCACCTACGCGCGGTCTCACTTTCGATCGATGCAGACTGATAAGGACGAAGTGTTTCGCTTTCTGTGGGAGAACCGCCGTTCGCTGGGCCTGTATGAGAACATCTACACACAGATTCTGTCCGTTCGGCCCTGCATGAGAGTCGGTCCGGACGGCTTCTTCCTGCAGGAAACCGTGGCCGAATACGTTCAGCTTGCGGACCTGACGTCCGCTGAACTCGGCCGCATGAATATCGCTTCGCCGCCGGATCTTCCGCCGAACACTCAGGTCCGGCTTTCCGCGGGAGGCATCCTGATTTTTGATGAATTCGGCCGGCTGAAGTTTCACATCGCCAATCGGCTGAATTCGGTCGACCGGCAGCAGCGGCGCGTCGACTATCTGATTAAACACGGAGGCTATCTGCACGGCAAAGGTCACACGAAACTGACGGCCAACTTTGCCGAACTGCATCGGCTGCGAGCGATCGGTCAGCCACAGTTTCCGGAGGAGGAAATTGCGTGATGGCGACGGTGAAACCCACGTCCTGCCGGCTGAGAACCTATCAGGTCGGATTCGGCGACTGCTTTCTGCTGACGTTCCGGTATCCGCCGACGGCCAGCGGTCGTTCCCGTGATCGGCACCTGCTGATCGACTTCGGCAGCACGCGCGTGCCGGCGTCCGTTCGCAGCAGCCTGGAAAAGAAGGTTCCCGAACATCTCAAGGCAGTGGTCTCATCGCTTCGCACGCCGGTCAGCGTGCAGCGGTACATGTCGCTGATCGCGGAAGATATTGCTCACGAATGCGGCGGCAAGCTGGACGTTGTCGTCGCGACTCACCGCCACAAGGATCACATCGACGGGTTCCGGACGAATGATTCCGGCACGGCTCCCGGAAACATCATTGCATCGCTGAAACCCGACATCGTGCTGTTGCCGTGGACCGAAGATCCCGACGCCGAACCCGACGCGCTGACTCCGACAGGGAATCTTCGCAGCGATCAGTCCTTCGCCCGCAGTCTGGCCGGGATGCAGGCATTCGCGGGAGCCGTCGAACGTCAGGTGTCCGCCCTTCGAAAAACTCGAGAAGCCCGGCAGCAGGCGTCCATTTCCGGAATGTCGCAGCTTCAGTTTCTGGGGGAAAACAATCTCGCCAACCGGGCGGCGATCGAGAATCTGCTGACCATGGGCCGTCGTCAGCCGCGGTTTCTGTCGTTCGGAAAAGATCCCGGCCTGGGACGTCTGCTGCCCGGCGTCGATGTCGATGTGCTGGGACCTCCGACGGCAAAACAGTGGCAGTCGATTCTGAAACAGCGCAGCACCGATCCCGACGAGTTCTGGCATCTGCAGGCGGATTTCTGGAGCCTTCACGGTGAAGCCGCCGAAGCCGCCGTCAGCGACGATGACGAACTGCTTTACCCCGAAATGTCGGCCGCCCTGCCTCCCGCTCACGCACGGTGGCTGGCATCACGAATGGATCGGCTCAACGTCCAGCAGACGCTGCAGATCGTGCGCATCGTTGATCAGGCGATGAACAACACCAGCCTGATACTGCTATTCCGGACGCAGCACAAAAGTCTGCTGTTTCCCGGCGACGCTCAAATTGAAAACTGGCTGTACGCGCTTCGCGAAGCACCCAACAGCCGCGACATCCGCAAGGCTCTGGCCAAGACGGATTTCTACAAAGTCGGCCATCACGGAAGTCTGAACGCAACGCCGAAGTCGTTGTGGACACTTTTCGACAAACGCTCCGACGACGAAACCGACGCACAGCGGCTGGACAGCGTCGTGTCCACTCGTTCGGGAGTCCATGGCAGCCGCAGCCGAGGCACCGAAGTTCCCCGAAGCAAGCTGGTCGATGCCCTGAAGCGAGACAGCAATTTCAAATCGACACAGCGTGCCAAACGTATGTTCTTCGATCTGGAATGGGACGTTTTGTGAACTTACCCCATCCGTCAAATTGCTCCCGGGCCGCGTGAATCCGAGTCAGCATCGGAACGCAGCCCGGATGTTCCCTCAGCACCCGCCGCGCAACAGAAAACCCTGCGATTCCACGGCAGAAAAGCAGGGTTTCCAAGTGGGCGGAGCCGGAATCGAACCGGCGACACCAGGATTTTCAGTCCTGTGCTCTACCAACTGAGCTATCCGCCCTGAATCGGGCCTTGCGAGCTGACACCCGCAAATTTGAGCGAGGGAGTCTAGTGGCGAGCATTTGCCGACACAAGGCACGCAGCCAGTATTACTCCCGCGTCGTCTGCCCGTCGGCATCAGTTGCCCGTCCGCATCAGTGCTGAATTCTCCCGGAAATCCCTCAGCGGCAGCCGCGGTTTCCGCGCCGTGACATTGGCGTCTCCGTCCCACAGTTCGCGGTGGAGAACCAAGTCAGTCGATACGTCAATCGAACCAACCGGTACTTTGACCGTTCGCCGTCGATCGGTGGCTTCCCGTCGGCGGAGAGTCTTCCAGGGGACGGACTCCGTACGCGTTGGGCGGGATTGGGTCGTCGGACAACCTATTTACCGGATTCCTTTGACTTGACCGCTGCATCAAGTCGCTCTCGTGCCCGTGCCGTGATATCTCCATTTTCGTGATGACACGATACGACCCGCCATACGCACCATCAAACTGACTTGAATCCATCTTAACCACTGGTCCGTGAACCCGGGGCGGCTTCACCTGTCATTTCGTCGCAGAGCCCAGAGTTACATCGAGACTTGCGCCTCTGGCGGCAGGCGGTGCGTTCGCTTGAGACGCCGAATGCAGCAGGCGAATGCGGCCGCAATTCCAGAGATCCAACCGGTCGTGCCCGGTTCCGGAACCGCAGTGAACTCCGCTGAGACGGTGACGAAGTGGCCATGCAAAGAAGCCGGTTCTCCATCAGGCCCAACGTAGAATGCTTCGTTGAAGGGTGTGCCCGCGGGGTCATTCGTCGGATCAAGTCCAAACCGTAGTGCTGCTTCGCCAACGGTGTTGCCCAGGATCGTGGCAGAATGCGGAGCCGTTGATGTCGTATATCGGAGGGCGAAACTGCGGGTACCAGTGAAGAAACCGAGGTCAAGTGAATCGGCATCCGCTGTCAAAACATTGGAAAATACGCTACTTGACGACGCTCTGGCCTGGTTTGCGTTCAACGTCAAGTCACCGACAAATGTCGACAGCGTACTGTTGCCGTCGGTGGTATCAGTGTCGACAGAGCCATAGACGGTCGTGCCACTTGCATTGACAACATTTCCGCTGGAGGAGCCACTGGAAAACCGCGCTGTCGAATATCCTCTCATCGAGGTGTCGACACGCACATGGTAACCCTGATTCGCAGCATCTTCGATTGTAAAAGCCAACGTGTAGCTCATTGCTTTCCGACTCAACGCTCCAGCGGCACCGGTGCCGCTCGGAGGCGGAGATCAGCGCAAGCGACCACCCGAAACGTGTCGAAAACGACGCCACGTTGTTTGTGATTGCGGGATCCGCTGTGACTGAAGCAACGGTTGCCCAGGAATCTGTGCTTCGGAAAAAGCTTGACGAGGTAACGACCGAGTCCTGAGCACTTGTGTTGTTAATTGTCACGCCAGAGATGACGCCTGCAACTGCAGATGTTCCCGTACGCCAATTACCAGAGGCGGGAAACAGAAGAATCAGTAGCGACACTGCTGCGGAGAATCTTTTCATCGCCCTGGCCCGGTGGGTCACTATTCCAGCTAGAAGGAACGGTTCTTACGGACTGCCATTTTTCCCGTAAGAAACATGATAGAGATGATTGGTCTGACTTGCAAAGCATGTCAACCACGCAGCTACTTACTTGCGCAGACTTGGGGTCCGGCTACGCAATGGAAGGACGCACGGCGGGATGCAACCCACCTCGATCTGACTGAGGTTCCTGGATGCAATAGACGAACCTTTGCCGACACAGCGTCGTGATTTGCAGCGTGCCTCCGGAGCCGCTACGCTCTCTGGCGACTCATTTCGCACGGTGGCAGTTAGTCGCGATGGAGCGTTGTCTGAATCTTTACGGGCCGAGGTCTTCATGCAAAAACAGAGAGAGACTTGTTTTCGCATACGAGTGTCGACGTATGTCATCCCTGTTTGCGTCGCGATGCTATTGTTCGCTCTTGACCCCACGGCAGTCAGTGCGTCGCCAATCTACTTCGCTGGCACGGGGAACCACTACGAACACATCGTGGGCAGCTTCCGCTGGGACTCTGCCACTGCGGCAGCAACGAACTTGACATTCGAATTCAACGGCACAACGCACAACGGTCACTTGGCGAACATCGGTTCTTCAGCCGAGAATCAGTTTCTCTCCGACCACGTGTTCGCCTCCGGTGAGCCGTCGGCATGGGTGGGAGGCACAGATGGCGATACCGAAGGCACTTGGACATGGGCGGGCGGCCCCGAGGCAGGGCAGGTTTTCTTTATCGCCGGCACGGGCACTGTTGCGGGACAGTTCTCCAATTGGGCGGTCGGCGAGCCGAATAATAGTGGCAATGAAGATGCACTGCTGTTCCGCGGCGGCGGGGGGTGGAATGATGGCCGCATCGGCGACGGGCTTCACGGGTACATCGTGGAGTTTGAAACTGCGGCCGTTCCAGAGCCGTCACCGTTACAACTCCTCATGAGTCTGGCAGTCGCTGGTGTCCTCTACCGGACAACTCGCACTTGGCGCGACCGCTGGAACAGCAAGTAACTGTCAGCGTAACCAATCTCAGGTGTCACCCGCTACTTCGACCGCTCCCCGTAGATCGGTGGTTTCCAGTCGGCGGGGAGTCTTCCCTGGGGACGGACTCCGTAGGCGTCGGTCGGAATCGGATGATCCTCGGGGTTCAGCACGGGCAGGTCGTCGGGCAGGTGTTTGATCTTGAAGTCGCGGTACTGAATCTTCATCGCCGGGCCGACGTGGACCTGGACCGCCAGCACTCCTTCCAGAGCGCGGCCGGTCGGGTCCAGGTCGATGAGGTCGGCGGTCTGGTGTCCGTCGATCCAGTGCTGATGATGGTTTCCCTGAACGAGCACACGGAAGTCGTGCCATTCGTCCGGCGCGAATTCGCGGACCGGCATCTTGTCGACAACCCACGGCTGCCCGGATTCATCGACGATCACTTTTTCGCCGGTGTGCGACAGAATGCGGCGACCTCGTTCTTCGTACAGCATCCCGTTGTATTCGGGAACGTCAGCGACGACGTCGCATTGATAGCCGGTGACAATGTCGAGTCCCAGGTCGGGCCGCGACTGGCCGCGATATTGCAGTCCGCTGTTGCCTCCGGGCGTCACTTTCACCTGCACTCGCAGATCGAAGTTGCGAATCGTTGATCCCTTCCAGGTCAGAAATCGATTCGACTTCAGCGATCCGTCCGTGACGCCGGTGATGGCACCGTCTTGCACGGACCAGAACTGCGGATCTCCCGACCACTGAGCCAGGTTGCGGCCATTGAACAGGTTCACGAAACCGTCGTCGCCGGGTTTGACGGTCACCGCGGCCGACGCTTCCGGATGAGGAACCGTGGACGCGGTGAATTCTTCCGCCAGCGGCTGCAGCGGACCTCCCAGTTCGCGGACTCGCTGCGTCGTCCGTTCCCGCATGGCCTGCAGCGTGTCGGCGTGCTGCGGATTGTCCGCGAGATTCACCAGTTCGTCCGGATCACTCAGCAGGTCGTGAAGGAACTCACGGTTGCCGTGATCAACGTAGCGAACATATTTGAACCGCTGATTTCTCAGTCCTTCAAATGCCGGGATCCGCGTACGAACGGCGAAGTGTTCGTGAAAGGTTTCCGTCCGCCAGTCGTCCGGCTTTCCGTCGCTGACAACGGGGCTCAGGCTGCGGCCCTGATAGCGATCCGGGACGTCGGCTCCGGCCCAGTCGAGGAACGTCGACGGCAGATCCAGATTCAGCGCCAGAGCATCGGTCACCTGACCCTTCCGGCTTGCGTCGACCCGCGGGTCGGCGACGATCAGGGGCACCCGCAGCGATTCGTCGTAGTGAGACCACTTGCCCGCGAAGCCGCGGTTGCCCATGTAGTAACCATTGTCGGCGGAATAGACGATGATGGTATTGTCGGCAAGTCCATGGTCTTCCAGCGCCTTCATGAACCGGCCGATCTCACCGTCAATGCCGCTGACCATGCGGTAATAGGCTCGGATATTGATCTGATACTTGTACGGTGTATTCCAGCGCCAGAACCAGCGTTCCCGATTGATGGTGGTCTGCAGGAAATCCGGCTGAGCTTCGAAGATCGCCGGATCATTCAGCCGCGGCGGGGCGATCGTCACATCGTCATACATTCCGTCGACGGAACGTGGCCACGGAAAATGGCCGATTCCCGGACGTCGGTCACCGTCTTCGGCGTGGCACGCGTTGAACCACATATTCAGTGCGAACGGCTGGTCCCCTGGCTGCGATTCGATGAACGAGATACCTCGATCGACGATCAATTCGGTTTCATGACGCAGAGTTCCGTCGGGCTGTTTCTTGTAATACGGATCGCGGCCGATTGCTTCGAATTCATCAAAGTGATCTTCGGCGCGGTAGCCTTCGGGCATCCTTGCGTGCCACTTGCCGAAGTAGCCGGTGCGATAGCCCTGCTGTCTCAGAATGTCGGAATACAGCGTTTCCACGGCTTCCGGTCGAGCCAGATCGTGATTACCAGGCGTGCCATAGCTGCGACCCGTCAGTCCGGTCAGGATCGTTGTGCGGCTGACCCAGCAGATCGAATGACTGACAAATGCGTTTTCAAACCGGGTTCCGCGAGCGGCCAGAGCATCGATATTGGGTGTGCGGATGACGGAGTTACCGTAGCAGCCAAGCGTCGATGTCGTTTGATCGTCGGTGAAGAAGAAGACGATGTTGGGACGTTCGAATGCCTCCGCGCGGACGTATTGCGTGATCGCGCAGACGAGCAGCAGCAGCGTTCGCGTCAAGACTGTTCTCGGCAATTGTCCGGATGTCATCGTCGTCTCCGTCGTTTCATGTTGCTCGCGATTGCCCGCGAGAAGTTTTCCGCCGTGGGAACGTCTTCAGCTGGTTCGCATCGTACAAAGCAAGTCCCGGGAGTTCATCCGGCGCGCGGCGGACCAGGCATCAGGAATTGCTCGCGGCTCGATTTCGGTTAAAATACAGGCTCTTCGAACCCCTGAGTTGCGAGCGAACCGAACCTGGTGAACGAACGATGCGTGTCTCTGTGATCCACCTCCTGAGTTTGTGTGTTGTTTTGGTGTCTTTCGCCGTCTGCTGCCCGTGCGGAGCGGCTGCCGGTGACGAACCAGCCGAAGTGGCCATTGATCCGGCGAAGGTGTACGCCGCGAAGTGTGCTCGCTGCCACGGAGATTCCGGTCAGGGCGTCGCGGACGGGCACAACGAACCGCTGCGAGGTACGCAGACCATCGATGAACTGACGAAGCTCATCGTCGAAACCATGCCGGAAGAAGATCCGGCTGACTGCGTCGGTGAGGAAGCTCGTCTGCTGGCGGAATACATCCACAAGACGTTCTACTCCCAGGCGGCAAACGACAGGCCCGTCGTCGAGCTGTCGCGGCTGACGGTGGATCAGTACCGCAACGTGATCGCGGACACGATTGGTCGATTCGCTCCCGGACAACCCCGCGAGCAGTCCGACGATGATCGTCCCCGGCGTCGTTCACGGCGCGTTGCCACCGAGGAACCGGTTGTGCCGGGGCTGCGAGGCGAATACTTTCAGTCGCGAGGCATGAGCAAGGCGGACCGGCTGGCTCACTACAGCAGCGACACGCATCTGGAGTTTGACTTCGGCACGGGCAGTCCGACTCCCACGATTCTGCCGGACCAGTTTTCGATTATCTGGGAAGGCGGGCTGATCGCTGGTGCGACCGGTCACTACGAGTTCCGGATCACGACGCAAAACGGTGCTCGGCTGTATCTGAACCTGGATCCTCAGGAAGGTCTTCGCAAGCTGCGCGACGACAGTTCCGCCGCCGGCCAGCAGGCGCTGATCGACGGCTGGGTCAGTTCCGGAAAAATGCGTGAACTGAGTGCCCGCGTATTTTTGCTGGGAGGCCGCACGTATCCGATTCGACTGGAGTTCTTCAAATACCTGGAAGATACCGCTTCCGTCAAACTGGAATGGAAGCCGCCGCATGGCGCGTGGCAGGTGCTGGATCACAACAACACGCAGTCCGTGAGGACACCGCGAGTCTATGTTTGTGAAACTCCGTTTCCGGCAGACGATCACAGTCTGGGTTACGAACGGGGCAGTTCGGTTTCCCCCGAATGGCAGGCCGCTACAACCAGCGCGGCCGTCGCGGCGGCTCAGGAAGTTGTGGACCGTTTGCCCGCGCTGGCCGGATTTTCTGACGACGAAGACGCGGACCCTGACGATCGTGCGAAACGGGCCAGTGACTTCGTGCTGAACTTCGCTGCGACGGCTTATCGTCGACCGCTGACCGACAGCGAACGCGAACTGCTGGCTGCGATCATGTCGGCCAGTTCCGAAAACCCTGAAGCGGCCGTCCGCCGCGCGGTTGCGACCGTGCTGATGTCGCCGCACTTCCTTTACACCGATCTGACGCCCGCCGATGAGCAGCCATCGCAGCATGCCGTGGCGTCGCGGCTGGCTCTGACGCTCTGGGATTCGATTCCCGACCGCGAACTCAGCGACGCCGCGGACCGTGGCGAGCTGCAGACTCCCGAACAGATCAGGCAGCACGCGTCCCGAATGATGGAGGACGGCAGGGCGAAAGCAAAAATGGCGGGCTTCTTTCGCAAGTGGCTGGAACTGGAAGAACGGGATCTGGCCAAGGACAAGGCGATGTTCCCCGAATTCGACGAAGCCGTCATCGCCGACCTGCGGAAGTCGCTGGAACTGTTCATCGACCGAGTGGTCTGGAGCCGCGAATCGGACTATCGCCAGCTTCTGCTTGCCGATTACCTGGTGCTGAATGATCCGCTGCGTGAGCTGTACGCGGCTGACCTGCCGGATGGCAGTGCCGAACTGGATGAGCAGGAAATCCGTCGCCGGGCTCGGACGGAACGCGTTGCGTCGGAATTTCAGCCCGTCGAATTTCCGGAAGGCCAGCGCAGCGGAGTGCTGACGCATCCGTATCTGCTGAGCGCCTACGCGTACCACAACAACACATCGCCGATTCACCGCGGTGTCTTCCTGACTCGCAACATCGTCGGGCGAGCCCTGAATCCTCCGCCGATGGCCGTCGCCTTCAAGGACAACGAATTCGCCGCCGACCTGACGATGCGGGAAAAAGTCACGCAGCTCACCAGCGACAAAGCGTGCATGTCGTGCCATTCCATCATCAATCCGCTGGGATTCACGCTGGAAAGTTTTGACGCCGTGGGGCGTTTCCGGTCGGTCGACAACAGCAAGCCCGTCGATACGCGAACTCAATACACAACAGAAGCCGGCGAGACTCTGGAATTCGCACGTGCGAAGGACATTGCGGAATTTGCCGTTTCGCACGATGAAGCTCACCGGGCTTTCGTCACGCAGGTCTTCCAGCATCTGGTGAAACAGAATCCGATGGCGTACGGTGAACAGACCATCGAGGCGCTGTCCGAACAATTCGAGAAAGACCAGTTCAACATTCAGAATCTGTGGGTTCAGATCGCAACGCGCACCGCCGCCGGCGGCTCCGATGAAAAACTCCTGTCCGGGACGCCGTAAAACTCTTCAGCCAAAGGAAACGCATCATGCATCGTATCAGCAACAATCGACGCCGATTTCTTCGCGACCTTGGACTCAGCGCGGCGGCTCTGCCATTTGTGGCGGGTTTGCCGAGTCTGGTGCGTGCCGACGACAGCGGGGCGACGCCGCGAAAACGGCTGATCGTGATGTTCTCGCCCAACGGCACGCTGCCCGACGAATTCTGGCCGGACGAATTCGGAACCGACAGCCCGCTGAAGCTGAAGGCGATGCTCAGCGCTCTGGAACCGTTTCGCGAACAGACTCTGATCCTGAAAGGTGTCGACAACAAGATTCGCGGCGACGGTGACAACCACATGCGCGGAATGTCGTGTCTGCTGACCGCGACCGAACTGAATCCGGGAAACATTCAGGGTGGATCCGACACACCCGCGGGCTGGGCCGGCGGCATTTCGATCGATCAGGAAATGCGGACCTTCTTTCAGTCACGAGATGATTCCCGAACGCGTTTCGGGTCGCTGGAATTCGGCGTGGCGGTTCCCAATCGAGCTGACCCGTGGACGCGCATGTGTTACGCCGACAGCGACAAGCCGATCGCTCCCATCGATGATCCCGGCCAGATGTTCGAAAAGCTGTACGGCGGCGCGCAGGAACGACAGGTCGTCGCCAGCGTGCTGGACAGCGTCCGAGCGGACCTGAATCGTGTCGCGCCAAAGCTGAGTTCGGCCGACCGGAAAATGCTGGAAGAACATCTGCAGAATGTCCGCCAACTGGAAAAGGATCTTGCGGCCGCGGCCGAACAGTCGGCTCTGCAGTTCCCCGAACCCGACATCGATCCCAACATCGAACTGGTCAACGACAACACGCCGCAGATCAGCCGTATGCAGATTGACCTGCTGGTCAACGCCATGGCCAACGACATGACTCGTGTGGCCAGCCTGCAGTTCATGCGGTCCGTCGGACAGGCGCGCATGCGCTGGCTGGGTGTCGAGGAAGGCCATCATTCGCTGTCGCACGAACCGGACAACAACGCGGATGCTCACGACAAGCTGAAACGGATCAACAGCTGGTTCGCGGAACAGCTTGCATATCTGGCCGGCCGCCTTGCTGCGACTCCGGAACCCGGTGGTTCAAACGGCACGATGCTCGACAACACGCAGATCGTGTGGCTGAACGAACTGGGCAAGGGCAACTCGCACACGCTCAGCAACATCCCGTTCCTGCTGGTCGGCGGCGGTGCCGGATTCCGGACCGGCTGTGCTCGAGACCTGGACGGCGCGGCTCACAACCGGCTGTGGCTGTCACTCGCTCACGGTCTGGGACATCACGACCTAACGTCGTTCGGCACCGAAAAGTACAACGACGGCGGAGCACTGTCGCTGTCGTGACGCCGGCATCGGCCGCATCGCTTGTCTGTCGGCCGCGGCCGCACGCCGCGTTAGCCGCGCGATTCGGCAAATCGCAGCGGTAGTGATCGGGAACGAACTCCCGCCGCCTGGTGGATGGCGTTGGCGATTGCCGGCGCGACGGCGATGATCGGGGTTTCTCCGGCGCCGACCGAAGGCAGGTCTTTGCGATCCACCAGGACGATCTCCAGTTCCGGCACTTCGGCCATGCGAGGAACGCGGTAACCGGAAAAGGCCGGGTTCAGAATTCGACCGTCGGCGAACCGAATCTCTTCAAACAAAGCCGCTCCCAGTCCCATGATCAGGCAGCCTTCTACCTGAGCCTTCAGGTTTCCGGGATTCTGAATCGCTCCGCATTCGAACGCCTGGCAGATTCGCACGACGTTCAGTTTCCCGTCGATGATTTCCACTTCGGCGCAGGCCGCGACGAACGAGCCTTTTTCTGTGCCGCACGCCAGCCCGACTCCGTGACCGGCGGCGATGTTGTTGCGCCGGCGCGGCCACTGAAAGCGCTCCGCGGCGGCCTTCAGCACGTTCTTCAGCCGTCCGTCTTCCAGATTGCGAATTCGAAATTCCAGCGGATCAATGCCCGCCAGTTCCGCGAGTTCGTCCATCGCGCATTCCCGCGCGAACGTGTTGGCCGTTGACGCCAGCGCGCGGTACGACCCCTGTCGCAGTGGCGAATCCGCTCCGATGAAACGAGTTCGACCGGCCGCGGCAGTGTAGGGCGTATCAATCGCCGAACCGCCGGAGTTGTAGTTCGCAAAATCCCATCCGGTCAGCCGACCGCCGGCATCGATGCCGGCCTGAACTTCAATCAGTCCCGCCGGGCGAAAGTAGGCCCACGTGAATTCCTCGTCCCGTGTCCATCGCAGGTGAACGGGCTTTCCGGAGGACTTCGCCAGCCGCGCCGCTTCAATCGCTGCTTCGCCGGTGTGCTTGCCGCCGAAACCGCCGCCCGTGTCCGGCACGATCACGCGAACGCTGTCGTCCGGCAGCCGAAACGTCTCGCACAGTTCGCGATGCACGCGCGCCGGCTGCTGGGTTCCCGTCCAGACCGTCAGTTGTCCATTGTCCCATTCGGCCACGGCGGCGCGAGGTTCCATCGGCGCATGCTGAATGTATGCGATCGTGTATTGGCGTTCGATCGACTTGTCAGCGCCCTTCACAGCGCTTTCGAAATCACCCCACACGCGCGTTCCGCGGCGATCCGGCCGACCGGTTCGCTTCAGATGCTCGAACAGATTCTGGCTGTTGGTATCCGACGAAATCTCGTCCCACTGAGCCGACCGGGCGATCGCCTCAATGCATTTCGCGGCCTGCCACGACGACGGAGCAACACAACCGACGAACCCGGCGTCTCGCACAACGGTCACGTCCGGCATGTCGCCAGCCGCGGACAGATCGACCGATTTCAGCGTCGCTCCATACGACACAGGGCGAAGAATCCTGCCGTACATCATGCCGGGTCGAATGATGTCGGACGGAAATTTCGCCCGGCCCGTCACAACATCGCGTCCGCCGACCTTGCCCGCGGTTGTTCCCAGCACGCTCCATTCGCTGACGTCAGTGATTGGAACCTCGCCGGCCGGTGTCGCGGTACTCAACCGTTCCTGAAGCACCGGGTCGCTGGCCAGTTCCGTCAGCGTCACCTGGCTGCCGCCTGCGCGGAAAACGCCGTTGTCGATCACCAGTTCGGACCGATCCGCATTCAGTCGCTGCGCCGCGTAGTCGGTCAGCAGTTCCCGGGCGGCCGCGGCCGCATTGCGGACGCGCGGGACGGTGGATGGAGTCGTCCGGCTGCCGGCAGTTCCACCGTCGTCCGGGCAGCGGCGAGTGTCCGCCATCACCAGTTGCACACGATCGACCGGTAGGCGAAGTTCTTCCGCGGCGGCCTGGGTGATCTGAGTACGCGAGCCCTGGCCAGCTTCCACCTTGCTTGTGAAAACAGTGACCGTGCCGTCTTCCGAAAAATGGAATCGTGTGGACAGCGGTTCGTCAGCGCGCGCCGTCCGCGATCCTCCGCGCTGGCCGCGAGCAGGATTGGCGCAGATCGCAATCATCACTCCCGCGCTCATTGCCTGAACAAATTCGCGGCGGCCGGTTTCGAATGAATACGCCGGAGCTTCACGAAGTTCGTAGCGTTCCGCTTCGGCAGTCAGATCATCAAATCGTTCACTGGACATCGTCGGCCTCCGCTGCGAAGACGGTAAAAAAACGGATGGACGCGTTCAGGCACGTTCGCCGGCGACGGCCTGTTCAACCGCCGCCAGGATGTTGGGATAGTTGCAGCAGCGACATATGTGATCACTCATCGCCAAAACGATTTCATCGCGACCGGCGTCCGGATGGTCACGGACGAATGCCACGGCCGTCATGATGTGGCCCGACACACAGTAGCCGCATTGCATGGCATCGTTGTCCAGAAATGCCTGCTGAACCGAATGCAGCCGTTCGTGTTCGGCGAGACCTTCGATCGTCTGAACCTGCCGCCCGGCGACCTCCGCGACCGATGTGATGCACGACCGAGTCGGCTGGCCATCAATCAGCACCGTGCATGCGCCGCATTCACCTTCGCCGCAGCCGAATTTGGTACCCGTCAGTTGGAAGTCCTCACGCAACACGTCCAGCAGCGGACGGTCCGGATCGGTCGTGGTCGAATGCTCGCGACCGTTGACAGTCAGATTGATCTGCCGAATCATCGAAGCGACTCCTGATGCAATTCACGAAGCAACCCGCGACAGTTGTGTGATTATGACTCAGACCATCGCGCGAGACAAACCGCCTTTACGCGACATCGCGCATCGGTACGTGCCGCTCGCGGCACAGCTGTCCGCAACTGGGAGAAGGAGGCTCCTGCCGAGCCGCTGCAGCATCGGGTGGTCTGTTCACAGATTTCGCAGATGCACACAGATTGCTGCTGGTCGCGCAGGGCAGTCGGAGCGGTGTGTGCGGGCTCGGTCTGTGGGTCAGTGCGCAGATGAAGCGTGCTTGTTCGGAAAGGCGGAGCCTTCCTGGCAGTGCGTTCCAGGGCACGAGCCCCGGAACGAGGTAACAACTCGGGAACGAGGTGAACGGATCTCGAACGAGGCTGAATCGTGCGGCGGCGTTATTTTGTGCCGAGGCAGTACAGCACTTCCTGGCGGCGGCCGTCGCGGATGTGAGCAACGCGTGTGTAGATGCGGCTTCCACAGATTGCGGGCGTGGCGAACACGCTTTCTCCGAGTTTATTCTGTGCGAGTTCCTCGAAATCGTCGGGCGTAGCTCGGAAGACAAACGTGGTGCCTTCTTCGTTGGTCGCGTAGATCCGGTCGCCGACCAGCACGGGAGAACTGCTGAAGGTTCCCGCCAGGCGTCCCTTCCAGAGTTCTTCACCGGTGTCGCATTTCAGGCACATGGCGACGCCGGCGTCCAGCGTTGCATACAGATAGCCGTCCTTTTGCAGCAGCGACGGCACATAGGCTCGCGTGTTGTTGCGCCAGACAACTCCGCCTTTACCAAACGCGGCGACGGCGGAAATATGGTTGTCGGGGTAACCGCCGCTGGTGAAGATTCTGCCGCCATCCGTGACCGTGGACGTGACGCATTCCGTTGTTGCCCCTTCGATTTCCCAGTTCGTTTCTCCCGTCAGCGGATTCAGGCTGGTGACCAGATCGCAGCCGATCATCACCAGTTGGTCCTTTCCGCCGGCCTGCAGCACAATCGGCGAGCAGTAGTTTGGCTTCTTCGGCCGCTCCCGCTTCCACTGGATGCTGCCGTCTTCGCGGTTCAGTCCCGCGATGGCTCCTCCGCCCTTGTTGTCGGCCGAAACCAGAACCAGATCCTGCCACAGCGTCGGAGATGCTCCGTAGCCCTGGTGAATTTCGTAGTCGGAAACTTTCGTCTGCCACAGCAGATTGCCGTCTCGGTCCAGTGCCGACGACCAAAGTGCTCCGCCGTTCAGAAAGTTGATAAACAGTCGATTTCCGTCGCAGGCAATGGTGGACGACGCCATGGACGCTTTCTCATTCGGCTGCCGGCCTTCCGGCTTGACGCCGCCGTCATGAACGACCGTCGACCAGAGTTCGGCACCGGAGTTCCGGTCGAAACACAGCACGACCTGCTGGTTACTTTCCAGATCCGCCGTTGCCAGCAGCACCTGATCGCCGACAACAATCGGTGAACCGTGACCGCGTCCGGGAACTTCGGCTGACCACAGCACGTTCTCTGACTCGCTCCAGTGTAGCGGAGGATCCTGATCGGGATTCGCGGTTCCGTTGCGATTCGGACCTCGCCACCAGGGCCAGTCGCTATCGCCAACGGAAATCGGTTCGGCCGCGGTGACCGGCAGGAAAGAGCAGGCCGCTAAGACGGACAGAAGCGAGACAACAGCGATCGAAGAATGGCGTGACATGCGGGGGACTCAGCGAACGGCAGGCAGGAAATGGCCAACGATGGCCGGCGAGCACACTACCGTAATTTATTCACTGCTCACGGTTTTGCCATTCACTGATTTCCAGGCCTGTTGCTTTTCTAAGAACCCCCAACAAAACCTCCGAGGTCGCAGGTTTTGTCAGGGGTTCTAAGCCTGTCGCTGCCCGGCGAACATTGCGATGGCAGACAGCAGTTCGCGGTCGGCGGATTCCGGAAACCGGACCAGCGACCGCACGGCTCGCCGGCACAGTTCCGCCGCGGTGGCCGATGCCGATTCGATTCCGCGCTGAACGACGCCGCGATTTCGCAGGTCATCGACTGCGGAGATCGGGTGCTGAAAAATCAGACTCAGCAATTCTTCGCGTTCTTCGGGATCGGCCAACTGCAGCGATCTCAGCAGCGGCAGAGTCAGCCGACCGTTCTGCAGATCGTTGCCTTCGTCCTTGCCTGTCGACGAATGCGATTCGGAAAGATCCAGGACGTCGTCGGCGATCTGAAACGCCAGTCCCAGTCTCAGTCCGAACTTTCCAGCGGCGCGCTGCTGCGACTCAGTCGCCTTCGCCGTGCGAGCTCCCAGCAGGCAACTGAGCGCGAAAAGTTGTCCGGTCTTGTCACGAATGATCCGGAAATAATCGAACTCGGATGTGGAACGATCCAGGCGAGCGGCCGTCTGGTTGAGTTCTCCTTCGCACGTCTTGTCGGTGGCCAGTCCGATCAGGCGACAGGCTTCCGCATCTCCCGTCGACGCCGCCAGGTGGAACGCTTTGGAAAACAGGTAGTCTCCCAGCAGCACACTGGTTTCCGTGTTCCAGCGGCGATGGACGGTGGCCAGATGCCGGCGAGTATCCGCGTCGTCGATCACGTCGTCATGCACCAGCGTCGCGGTGTGAATCATTTCGACGACGGCGGCCAGCACGGCCGCACTGGCGCGATCATCACCGTTCAGCATGCGGTGAGTCAGCAGCAGCAGCATCGGGCGAATCTGCTTTCCGCGAAACCGCGAAACGTGTTCCGTGACGTCGTTCACGAATCCGCTGGACGATCGCAGGCGGCTGTTCAGAATCTGATTGACGCTGTGCAGGTCGTTGCCCAGATGCTGCTGCAGCATCGACTTCAGCAGGTTTGCATCGACAGGTGGTGTGCCGGTATTGACCGCCAGATTCATTTCGCTGATCCCTTGTCGGCGGCTGTGTCATTGAGCGCCGTGCCCGTCAGGCTGTCTTTCGGAAACGCAGCGTCTGTTGTTCGCTGCTGGTTGTCAGTTGGTAACTCGTCGTCGGCTCGCAGATAGTGTCCGCTGCGTCCGCCGGTCTTTTCCAGCAGCCGGATATTGATGATTTGCATGCTGCGGTCAATCGCCTTGCACATGTCATAAATCGTCAGTGACGCGACGCTGACGGCCGTCAGAGCTTCCATTTCGACGCCCGTTCGCCCGGTGACTTTGACCGTGGCTTCCAGTCTGACGCGGCGGTCGTCCGGGAAGGAAAAATCCACGGTGGCACTGTCCAGACCCAGCGAATGACACAGCGGGATGAGTTCGTCGGTCCGCTTGGTCGCCATGATGCCGGCCAGCCGGGCGACTTCCAGAACATCGCCTTTGGAGATTTCCTTCCGCCGGATGATCCGCAAAGTCTGTGGCTGCATTAACACGAAACCTTCGGCACGAGCCATCCGCGACGTCACCGGCTTGCCGCCGACGTCCACCATCCGGCTGGCTCCGTGTTCGTCAAAGTGAGTCAATTCGTCCATGAAACCCGATGTTTGGCTGGAAAAGTTCTGAAAAACGGCGAGCCGCCGAGGCTGTGTCCGGACCGGCGGCGAGAGTCTAGCGAATCCGCTGCCTCCGAAGAATGATGCCGCCCGCGGAGCATTTTGTCGTTCCGACAGTCGGAGGAACTTCCGCCGAACGGTGTGACCGGGGGAATCGGATCAGACAGAAACGTCGTCTCCGGCGCCACGGCCAGCGGGCAGAGCGGTTTGGTTCATGCGTGCCGGCGTGTACTCGTATGGACGGTGGCGAATTGCGTAGACAAACCTGCCGACATTGCTGATCCTGTAATGCAGGTCGGTTGGCGACGGAATTCGCACCGGCAGCCAGAATCGGCGAAACCACGTGTGGAAACTCGTCAGGTGCGGGTTGTGTCCATCGACACTCTGGAAACTGCCCTGCGCGGCCCGGCGGATCACGGATCGTCGCCAATTGGCCGCAGCCCGTTTGCACCGCAATCGGATGACATTTCGGAGAAAGTTCCTGTGAGAGCCACCAGTCTGTTTGCTCGCGACGCTGTGCTTGCCGTCATCGGCCTGATTGCCGTGATGAATCATACGGCTGCCTGCGGCGACGATTTGCGGAAACCGGCTGCTGTGGCGGCAGAGGTCGATCGATTGCTGGAAGAGTCCTGGAACAGCAACGATATCGCTCCGGCTGACCCGGCTGATGATTCGGCGTATCTGCGGCGAGTGTACCTGGATCTGGCCGGACGAATCCCGGCGGTTTCGGAATTGCGGGAGTTTCTCGCGGACGAACGCCCGGACAAGCGAACTGCGATTGTCGAACAGTTGATGGACAGCCCGGCATACGTCCGGAATTTCACAACCGTCTGGCGGAACACTTTGATTCCGCAGGCGAATATGCAGGTCGAATTTCGAGGAGTGATTCCCGGATTCGAAGCATGGCTTTGGGAACGAATCGCCGACGGGCGGCCTTATGACGAAATGGTCCGCGAAATCATCACGGCGGACATCACGCCGGAAAGAGTCTCCGGCCAGGCGCTGACTGCGACGACGACTCCCGATGCCTTCTTTGTTGTCAGGCAGCTCAAACCGGAAAACCTGGCCACCGGCACTTCGCGAGTCTTCCTGGGAGTCCGGCTCGACTGTGCTCAATGCCACGACCATCCGTTCGACAAATGGAAGCAGCGGCAGTTCTGGAATCTGGCGGCCTTCTATTCCGGCTTCTCCACCGGAACCGCAGCCGCTGACAACCCGCAGATGATGATGTTCCGCGAAGATGCTTCGTCACGTTCAATTGCGATTCCCGGAACGGACGAAACCGCTGCCGCCATCTATCTGACGGGAATGTCGCCATCCTGGGACGATCCGCGCGAAACGACTCCGCGGGAACTTCTGGCAACGTGGCTGACCGATCCGCAGAATCCCTGGTTCGCGCGAATGGCGGCCAATCGCATGTGGGCTCAGTTCTTCGGGCGGGGCATCGTGAATCCGGTCGACGACTTTTCCGATAACAACCCGCCGTCGCATCCGGAAGTTCTGAATCTGCTCGCCGAACAGTTTGCCGTTCACGACTTTGATCTGAAGTTTCTGATCCGCACATTGACCAGCACTCGCGCGTATCAGCTTTCCAGCCGGCAGAGTCACGAAAGCCAGGCAGATCCGTCAGCGTTCGCCAAAGCGGCTCTGCGAGGCATGACGCCCGAACAGTACTTCGACAGTCTGGCCGAAGCGGTGGGCTATTATCAGCCGTATCGCAGTGAGAATCCGTTTGTGCTGGACACGAACACTCCGCGGTCGATGTTTCTGGAATTGTTTCGCGACGACGCCGAATCGCCACTGGACCGCGAGACCACCATTCTGCAGGCTCTGGCCATGATGAACGGACGCTTCATCGACGACGCGACCAGTCTGGACGAAAGCCAGACCTTGAAAGCGATCGCGGAATTTCCGCTGATGACCGACGATGACCGGCTGGAAACGCTGTTCATGGCCACTGTGACTCGTCGCCCGACCGTCGAAGAACACACGCGCTTCGGACAGTACCTGAAATCCGGCGGAGCGACGGGAGACTCGGCCGCCGCGCTGTCAGATATCTTCTGGGCCCTGCTGAACAGCAGCGAGTTTCTGCTGAACCACTGAGATTTCGCTGAAATTCACTGCCGGCATACGGTCAGCGTACGGTTCTCGGGCTCAAACGTGAAAGCGTGACAACGATTTCGCAGGTCGCTATAACGCCGTGCGACGCTTCGACAGATATTCTGCTAATGCCGAGTTGTGTGATGTCTCGTAGTTTCAAAAAGTACCAATCACTGCCAGCCTGTCTGCTGTTCTGTGCGGCCGTTGTCGGATGTTCGGGTGATGCGACAACGCAGCCGTCGACGACAACGCAGGATTCTTCCGAAGGAACACCGGGCGGCGCCCCCGACGCCGAGACGCTGTCGGGTTCGTCCGCGATTTCCATGACGTCGACGGCCAGGCTTCCGACGGAAGGCGAGCTCCACTTTGCTGCTCCCCGACTGACCGACGAAGAACTTCGCGGAGGCTGGATCAGCCTGTTCGACGGTGTGTCGCTGTTTGGCTGGGAGGTTCCGGCGGACACGAACTGGCATGTCGAAGACGGCACAATCGTCGCCAGTGAAGGTGAGATCAGTCTGCTGCTGACTCCGTTTCTGTTCGACGACTTTGAATTTCGATGCGATTTCCATCTTGAAGAAGGCGGCAACAGCGGCGTCTTTCTGCGAACGGCGGAAGTCGCCGGCGATCCGGCTGTTGATACCTATGAATTGAACATCTGCGACAGCCATCCATCGCATGGAACGGGCAGCCTGGTCGGCAGACACGTGGCCGAAGATGTGCCGCCGGTCGAAGGGCAGTGGCACACGTTTCGAGTGCTGTGCCGGGGGCCCGCCATTCAGGTGTGGCTGGATGATGCGCAGATTGTTGACTTCACCGACACCGGCGAACACATCCGGCTGACCGGACGTATCGGGCTGCAGAAGAATCAGGGCCGGATCGCGTTTCGCAACGTCTTTCTGCGTCCGCTGCTGCCGAAGGAACTGTTCAACGGCGAAAACCTTTCCGGGTTCCGGGTTGTTCCCGGATCAAAGAGCAAATTCGACGTTCAGAACGGCGCCATTCACATTTCGGACGGCCCCGGATTTCTGGAAACCGAAGGAACGTACAAGGATTTCATGATGTACGTGGAAGCTCGCACCAACGGCAAATCACTGAACAGCGGCGTGTTCTTTCGAGCGGAACCGGGAACCGAAGAAGCGCCGTCGCACGGTTACGAGATGCAGATTCAGAACGGCTTTCACAACAATGACCGGACTCAGCCGGAAGATTCCGGCACCGGGGCAATCTTTCGTCGCGCGGCGGCCCGGTACGTCGTGTCGAGCGACAACGAATGGTTCGTGGCGACGCTGCTGGCTCAGGAAAATCAGTTTGCCACCTGGGTCAACGGTTATCAGGTTGTTCACTGGACCGATGACCGGCAGCCGAACAGCAATCCGCGCGAAGGGCGGCGGGACGAAGCCGGACACCTGAGCCTGCAAGGCCACGATCCCACAACGGATCTCGATTTCCGCAGCATTCGCGTTTATGAATCGGGCGCGAAATGAGTGCACTGATCGAACTGAAGAATCTGACCAAGGACTACGGTTCGTTCCCGCACTGGACGACGTCAGCCTGCGTGTCGGCGACGGAATCACCGGACTGCTGGGACCCAACGGCGCAGGGAAAAGCACTCTGATAAAGGTGCTGCTGGGCTTGGTGCGAACCACGTTCGGCCACGGCTTTGTGCTGGGACATGCCATCGGTACCGACGCCACAGCGATTCGTTCCAAAGTCGGGTACATGCCGGAAGACGACTGCTACATGCACGGGCTGTCCGGAATCGAAAGCGTGCAGGTCGCCGCTCAGTTGTCACGTCTGCCCCGCACCGAAGCTCTGCGACGCGGGCATGAAATTCTGGACTTCTGCGGCATGGGGCAGGAACGCTATCGCAACGTCGAAACGTTCTCGACCGGCATGAGACAGAAGCTGCGATTCGCGATGGCCATTGTTCACGACCCGCAACTGCTGATTCTGGATGAGCCCACGTCGGGGCTGGACCCCGAAGAACGCGAATCCATGCTGAACCGCATTCGGGTTCTGGCAAAGCAATTCGGCAAGGCCATCATCCTGTGTACGCACATCCTGCCGGACGTCCAACTCGTCTGCGACGACGTGGTGATCCTTGCCGGCGGCCAGATGCGGCTCAGCGAAAAACTGAAGGTGCTGACGGAATCTCCGGATCCGTCCGTGACCGTTCAGTTCCGCGGAGACGGCGCGGCTTTCGTGACAAAGCTGCAGGATCGTGGAATCCGCACCGAAGCAGTGTCCGAATGGCAACTGAAGGCATTCGGACCCGCCGCGGATCTGTCAGCAGCGCTGTGGCAGTCTGCGCGGGCCGCCGGAGTCGTCATTCGCGGAGTGACACCGTCAAAGAATTCTCTTGAGCAGATCTTTCTGCAGGCGGTGCGACATGCCAATTCATAATCTCGGCTACCGCGAATGGGATGGGCAGACCGAATCGTCGTCGACTCGCTGGATGGTCGTCACCGGAATCGGCATTCGTCGAGCGTGGCAGAGCATGTGGCTGCGTCGAATGGTGTTTGTCGCCTGGATTCCCGCGCTGATGTACGGCGGACTGATCTTCTTCTACGAACAGTCGATGGAAGGGGACTCCTTTATTCCCCGGCATGTGTTTCTGGACCTGCTGCGGTTCACACTGCCGTCCGCAACAGGACAGGATGTGGCGTCGACATTCGGCATGACAGGCCTGTCGAAGCTGGTGTCGCAGATGACCGCCGAACGGCACCTGTTCTGGAGTTCCGTGATGCTGCAGTTGCAGCGGTCGCAGGGAGTCGCGCTGGTTATCATGGTTGGCCTGGTCGCTCCCGCGCTGATTTCGCAGGACATGCGTTCTCGCGCGTTTCTGCTGTATTTTTCCCGGCCGCTGTCGCGGACTCAGTACATTCTGGGCAAAGCGGGAACGCTGGTTTTCTTTCTGACGCTGATCTGCACGCTGCCGGAGTTGCTGCTGTATGTTGTGGGAGTTCTGCTGTCGCCGGATGCGTCGATCATCTTCAAGACCTGGGACATTCCGCTGCGGATCGTTGTGGCGTCCGCGTCGATGGTAGTGCCGTCAACGGCGGTGGCTTTGATGCTGTCGTCGATGACGACGGAAACGCGGTGGGCGACGTTCGCCTGGTTCGCCATCTGGATTTTCGGCGCGACGGCAGCGGCCGCGGCGGCGATTTCCGGCGGTGACCCCGAATCGCTGCTGGTCCGACTTTCCTTTCCGCTGTTCATTTTCAACGACGTGTCGACTCGCGTGTTGAAGATCCCGGAAATGAATGGTCACTTTGAAACACAGCTTGCGGTGCTGCTGACGGTGACGCTGGTGTCGGTCGCCGTCGTGTATCGACGCGTTTCAGCGCCGCTGGAAAGCTGACCATGCCCGACGAGCTCATTCGGTTGAACGGCGTTACGAAGCTGTACGGCAGAGTGCTGGGTGTCAATGACATCAACCTGTCGCTGCCCGCGGGCGCCTACGGACTGCTGGGACCGAATGGTGCCGGCAAAAGTACCTTGCTGAACCTGCTGACCGGTCAATTGCTGCCGACTCGCGGAACGGTGCGAGTGCTGGACAGAGATCCCCGAAACAATCCGGAACTCATGCGGCGGATTGGCTTCTGCCCCGGCTTCGAGGGCATGTATTCAAAAATCGCGGGGCTGGATTGGGTCACGTTTCTGCTGCAGATGCAGGGAGTCAGCCGCGTGCAGGCACTGGAGACCGCGATCGAATGCATGATGCTGGTCGGAATGGCGGATTCGATGAACAGGCCGATCGCCAGCTACTCGCGCGGAATGAGGCAGCGCACGAAGCTCGCACAGGCGATCGCTCACGATCCGGAACTGCTGATTCTGGACGAACCGCTCAGCGGGCTGGATCCGGTCGGCCGCGCGGAAATGACCGATCTGCTGCGGAAGCGAATTGCTGACGGCCGCAGTCTGATCATTGCCAGCCACGTGCTGCATGAGATCGAAGCGCTGACGCATTCGTTTCTGCTGATTTCCGGCGGTCGACTGCTGGCATCCGGCACGGCCGAAGAAGTTCACGAACTGCTGTTTGATCTGCCCGTGGAAATCCACGTCCGGTGCAATCACCCGCGACAACTGGCGGGACTGCTGATGAAACACGAACTGGCGGACGCCGTCCGAGTTGGTCACGACAAGGCCGGCGAAGAACTGCTGGTGGTGTCAACGCGACAGACTTCGCAGTTCACGGCAATGCTGCCGGCGTGGATTGACGAACACGAACTGACGGTGTTCGAACTGCGGACGGCGGACGATTCGCTGCAGTCGCTGTTTAACTCACTGATGCGCATTCACCGGGGTGAAGGATGACGTCACTTCTGGCCATCATCCGCTTCGAGTGGAATCGCACGATGACGTCAGGACGCATCGCGTGGTGGGTGACTCTGGCCGCCTTTCCGGTCGTGATCACCAGCCTGGTGCGATGGTTCACCTACGAAGCCGTCATGCGCGTACCGCCGGATCGGATGGAAGAATTCCTCGCGGCGCAGCAAACCGCGTGGTCCATCGTGCTGTACATGCTGGTGCCGTGCGTGGCGTCGGCGGTCGGAGTGCTGCTAAGCGCCGCTCCTGCGATTGCCGGGGAACTGGAACAGCGAAGCTGGGTCTACATGGCGACCCGGCCGAACGGCATTTTCTGGCTGATGCTGGGCAAATACATGGTGGCTGTGGTGTGGGGAGCCTCCGCATCGATCGCAGGGCTGACCGTTGCTGTGCCGATCACCGGCCTGGACGTCGCGACGGCGTTCGACCTGTGGTTCACTCTGGTGCGACTGTGCCTGCTGTCATGCGGCTCCTACGCGGCGGTGTTCATGCTGATTGGAGCCATCATTCCTCATCGAGCCATGGTGTTCTGCGTTGCGTACACCGGCGTTGTCGAAGTTGTCATCAGCATGATTCCGGCGGTCATCAATCGCATCACCGTGCAGTATCGACTGAGATCCCTGTTTGTCAGCTGGACCGGCGCGGAGGAGCAGCTTCGGAACATGCCGTTCTTTGAATATGTGTTCAATGAAGACGGTACGATGCTGCAGATACTGTGGCTGCTGGCGTTGACGGCCGTGTTTCTGGTGACCGCTCTGGTGATCGCTCACCGCCGCGAATTCACCGCCGTTGCCGAAAGCGATGTTTGAGCACCGTCGCGGAAAGCGATGTGTAAAAGTCACCGCACGTGACAGCCGCAAACGGAGGCTGTTCAGGCCAGTACGCCGGGCAGGGGACCGGTACTGTCAGCGAACTGGTCCGTGTCGCATCCAAACGCCTGCAGCATGGCAACGTAAAGATTCGCCAGCGGCGTGTCGCGACCGTAAGACAAGTGCTGACCCGACTGCAGCCGACCACCACCGCGACCGCCGACCAGAATCGGCAGGTTGTGAGGATTGTGGCTGTTGCCGTCCCGCAGTCCGGAGCCATACAGAATCATCGAATTGTCAAGTACGGTGCTTTCGCGTTCCTGCATTCCGCGCAGACGGTTCAGCAGATAAGCGTACTGAGTCACGTGCCACCGGTTGATCAACTGATAGGCCTTCAGTTTGTCCTCTTCGTTCTGGTGATGAGACGTGTCGTGGTGGCCGCCGGTGACGCCGTCCAGAAATGAGAAGTTACGACCGCTGACGGCATTTCCAAACATGAATGTGC
The DNA here is from genome assembly GCA_041398785.1 of Planctomycetaceae bacterium. NCBI lineage: Bacteria > Pseudomonadati > Planctomycetota > Planctomycetia > Planctomycetales > Planctomycetaceae > Planctomycetaceae bacterium. The sequence goes on from JAWKUA010000022.1 coordinate 100,372, forward strand.
AGACTCGTGTGGTGTCGGTCTGAAATGCCAGGGCAATCATATCAAGCATCAATTGCACATGTTCGACGTACTCTTCCGGAGGACTCTCCGGCGGACGTGTGTCCGCATTGATCGGCGCACGAGGCCTCCAGGCCGCGAGTCCTCCGTCCTGCTGGTCCTGCAATCGCTTTTCGATGGCACGCACGGACTGCAGGTACTCATCCATTCTCTGCCGGTCCGCGACGCCCAGACGCTGCTGAAGCTGTCTTGCGTCTCCGATGACCCGATCCAGCAGCAGCGTGTCGCGAAGCGCTGCGTCCTGCCGGGGATTTGATGTGCGGAACAGGCGTTCGAACACCAGGCGAGGATTCAGTTCGCGAGCCAGTGGATTGGTCGGACCGCTCCAGGCAATGTGTGATCCGTAGACTCGCGTGTACCCGACGTTGGTGTCGACGCCGGTCGTCACGGGATCGATGCCCAGTTCCAGCGAAGGCAGCGGCGTGTGCATCGCCGCAGTTTGCGCGGCCACCTGATCCATTGACTGACCGTTGCAGTTCAGGTCGATGCCCAGTGACTTGTTGATTGTTGTGCAGGTCAGAAATCCGGATGTCTTGACGTAGTGCCCGTCGCCGAAGTCGCTGGCCTGGTTCCACAGGTTTGTCAAAACCAGCAACTGGTCCTGCAAATCGGCAAGCGGTTCAAGTGTGGGAGAAAGCGTAAATTCGCGTCCCTCACCTTCGGGAGTCCACATGTCCTGACGCACACCGTTGGGCACAAACAGAGCCGCCATGCGGACCGGTGTATCATCAGTCGCTTCAGCGCCGGCCGCTTTGGCTGAGCGGGGCAGCATTGCTTCCAGCCACGGCAGCGCCAAAGCCGCTCCTGTTCCGCGAAGCACAGTTCGGCGGGATACGGTAAACCCACGTTTCGAAAGTTCACTGACGCGGGGGCCCGAAAGTGCGTGGTCAATCGGTGCTCGATTCAACATCAGGCTGTTCCTCTTGCGGCTGTTCCTGTTGCAACTGTCCGGCGGAATTGCCGCCGGCATCGTCATTGTCAGCGGCATCGTCAGTGCCGGTGGCGATCACAGAGACACCGGGAATTGTACCCTGCTTGTAGCGAAACGGGGCACTCTTCACGATTTCGACGATCAGTGTATGAGATCGATAGTCGTGTTGCGCCAGTTCTTCGACGATTGCCTCAACGACACAGTCATCTTCGCTGGTCAACCCGCGGGCAAGTGCATATCCCAGCATTCGCGATGTGAGATTGCGAATAAACTGCTGCTTTCGCTGCATCAGCAGAAGTTTGAGTTCCTCGGGACCTTCGAACGTCCGGCCATCGGGCAGTTCTCCGTGAGCATCCACCGGAACGCCGTCGATTTCCGTTCGCCAGCGACCCAGTACGTCGAAGTTTTCCAGCCCGAAACCCAGCGGGTCCATTGTCGCGTGACAGGACGCGCACGCGGGATTGGCTCGATGCAGTTCCAGTCGTTCGCGCAGGGAAGCGGGACTTTCAGCGTGTTTCGCTTCGTCAAGCGGCGGAACATTTGGCGGCGGCGGTGGCGGCGGAGTCCCCAGCAATGTTTCCAGAATCCACTTTCCCCGCAGCACCGGACTTGTGCGATGCGGAAACGACGAAACGGCCAGCACGGCACTCATCCCCAGCAGCCCGCCGCGATGACTGCCTTCCGGCAGTTCCACCAGCTTCGGCTGTTCGCGAAACTCACCGTCCACGCCGTAGTGGCGGGCCAGTCTGCGATTGACATAGGTGAAGTCAGAATCGATCAGGTTCAGCAGTGAGCGATTGTCGGACAGAATGTCTTCGAAGAAGAAGATCGGTTCGTACTTCATGCCGCCTTCGAGTTCCGAGTCGTACCTTCGGGCGACGGACGGATCCGGCTTGAATTCCCGCCCCAGCGCGCGAGTGCCCAGCCATTGTTCCGTGAAGCTGGTGGCGAATTCCCGGACCTTCGCTCCTCGGCGCAAACCCTTGCGATCCGTTTCGCTAAGCAGCATGCGTGCGACCTGCTGAGCCAGCACGTCTTCGTCATGAAGCCGGCCTTCGTCCGCCAGTCGAAATAACTCGGCATCAGGCATCGACGCCCAAAGAAAGTATGACAGCCGCGACGCCATCTCGTACTGCGAGATCAGCACCGGAACCTCCTGTGTGTTCGGTTCCTCCGCCAGAAACAGAAACTTCGGCGACACCATCGCGGCCTGAAGCACAACCGGAATCGCCGAGTCGAAGGATTCGTCTTCGCTGTACACCGTGTCGAACAGATCTGTGTACTGCTGAAGTTCATCATCCTGAATCGGACGACGGAATGCCCTGGGAAGGAACTCCGCAAGAACTTCGCGCGCGGCATCCGGAGGCGACCGGGATTCGCCGGGCTCAGCGATGATCAGCCGACTTCTGTCTCGCGGATCCTTCATGGCGTGATCCACCGCCGAACGAGCCGCTTCCAGAAACTTTTCGGCATGAATCGGTGAGATGAACAGAGTTTCGGCGGCGTTGTCGAATCCCTCACCGCCGGCTCCGTCTGCGGGCAGAGCGTGTCCGGCGTTGACCTGAATTCCCAGCAGGTCCCGAACCGTGTTGGCATATTCCGACCGGTTCAGTCGGCGCATCATCGGGCCGCCGACAGCAACGCCGTCGTCGCACACGGCCGCATGCACTGTGGCTCGCACCCACGACACGAACGCCATGCGGGATTCGTGCGACGGAGCTTCGCTTTCCGGCGGCGGCATCTGACCGTCGTAGACGCGTTCGGCGATCTTGTTCCACCGCGACACGTCGCCCGCGACATCAGCGACCGAAGCAAACAATTCCAGGTCCAGGCCGGCCTCGGGAGATTCCGTCAGGTGGCAACTGACGCAGTGGGTCCGCACAAATTCAACGGCCGCAGATTCGTCGAACGCGGCATTATCCGCAGCAGCCGGCATAGGCTGCGGACTGGCGTCCGGTTCATCACAGTTAGCGATGGCGTGCAGAGTCGTCACCACGCCGATGGCAAGAATCAATCGGAAATGCATGGGACAGATCACAGGCAGGTGAGTCGTTCGTGGACTTCCATCCTATTGGGCTTTCCGGAGTCTGTCCATCCGGATACTCAGGCGAGCGACCTGCCAGGCAAAGGATCCGCTCACCGCTTCCGCGGCCGATTCGCAGGGTCACGCGGGTTGTCGCGCAGTCACCGACAGCCAACTGTAAAGCACCGGCAGCACCAGCAGGTTGACAAGTGTGGCTCCGGCAAGACCGGCAAGGATCACAAGTGCCATCGGGTATTCGATCTCCTGTCCGGGAAGTTCTCCGGTGACGATCAGCGGAACCAGCGCGAGTCCGGTTGTCAGCGCGGTCATCAAAATCGGAGCCAGACGTTCCTCGGCGCCGCGCAGGATGAGTTCGCGCGGCGACAGGTGCGGCTGTTCGGCCGTCAGGTGCCGGTAATGGCTGATGAGCATGATGGCATTTCGCGCGGCGATCCCCAGCACCGTGACAAAGCCGACCAGCGATCCCAGGGAAATGATTCCTCCTCCGGCCATCACACCCAGCAGTCCGCTGCCCAGTGCAATTGGCAGCGCCAGCAGAATCAGAAACACAAGCCGCCAACTGACAAAGTCGACGTACAGAATGATCGTGATCGCGATGATCGACCCGAGTGACAGCAGCAACAGCCGCTGCCGCGAGGCCCTGGCTTCGGCGTACTCACCGAGAAATTCCGGATGATAGCCGGTCCCGAACTGCACACCGCTGCGCACCGCCGCTTCAATGTCGGTGGCAACGGATGCCAGATCACGACCTTCTGCGTTGCAGGTCACGTCCAGCCGACGCGACGCTCCTTCGCGCTTGATCTCGTTGGGAGCCGGAACAATCGTCAGCGTCGCAACACTTTTCAGCGGAACCTGGGCACCCGACGGAGTGTCGATCATCAGTTGTCCCAAAGTCGCCAGGTCCGTGCGCAGCCGATCCTTTCCGCGAACGACGACCGGGAAGATTGCCTGGTCGCGGTACATTTCGCCGACCTGTGTGCCGTTGACCAGTGTTGTCACGCTTTGCATCAGCCGACCTGGCGTCAGCCCGAACTGAGCGGCGGCGTCGAGGTTGATGTCGATGGCGATCTGAGGAACCAGAACCTGTGGTTCGACTTTCAGCGTGGTGACTCCGTCAATCGGTCTGATGACGGATTCAATCTCTGCGGCGGTGGCTCGCAACTGCTGCATGTCCGGCCCATAGACTCGCACGACGATCGAGGCGCTGGTGCCGGTCAGAACTTCTTTGATGCGCTCGGTCAGGTAAGTCAGCAGGTCGCGGTACAGACCCGGGTAGCCGTCAACGATGGTCTGAACTTCGGCGACAGTTGCGTCGTAGTCTCGGGAGTCATCGATGCTGATCCACAATTCCGTGAAATTCGGCCCGACGACTTCGTCCGCGACTGTGGCTCTGCCGATGTGAGAACCAAAGTTGCGAACTCCTGCAACGTCCATCAGTTCCGAACTGGCTCGCAGCGTGATGCGGTTCATGGCGTCGATGCCGATTCCCGGCTTTTCCACCCAGTGCATCAGAAAATCCGTTTCGCGGAACTTCGGCATCAACTGTTCGCCCAGCCGGGGAATGCTGGCCGCCAGCAGCCCGAAGGCCACCGCTGTCACCGCCAGCGTGCCCCACTTCAGCCGCAGGGCGACGGACAACACGGATCGATACGTTCGGCGAAACAGACGCACCAGCGGACTGTCCTGAGAACGATGTTCGGCTGACCGGGGCAGCAGCATCAGAGACATGGCCGGCGTGACGGTCAGCGCAACGGCCAGCGACGCAAGGATCGCCAGGATGTAAGCTGCCGCCAGAGGCCGGAAGAAGGCTCCGGCAAGCCCGGTCAGAAAGAACACCGGCAGAAAGGCCAGCACGACAATCACGGTGGCATAAACCACAGCGCTGCGAACTTCCATGGACGCTTCAAACACGACCTGAAACGCGCTGCGAGGTTCCGGAAGCTGCGAATTCAGACGCAGACGCCGCATGATGTTTTCGACGTCAATAATGGCGTCGTCGACGACTTCTCCCAGAGCGATCACCAGTCCCGCGAGAACCATGGTGTTGATCGTTCCGCCGCGCCAGTACAGAACCATCACCGCGGCCAGCAGCGACAGCGGGATGGCCGTCGCGCTGATGATTGCACAGCGCCAGTCGAACAGAAACAGCAGCAGCACCATCACCACCAGCGCGCAGCCGAACATCATGGAATGGCTGAGATTCGTCAGAGCCCGCTCAATGAAAGTGGCGGGACGAAACACGGTGGTGTCGTATTCGACGTCGCCCATCGCCGGCTTCAGTTCCTGCATCGCCTTCTCGACGTTGCGCGTGACATCCAGAGTGTTCGCCCACGGCTGCTTTTCGACGATCAGCAACAGGCCCGGCCGGCTGTTGATGATCGAATCACCAATGGGCGGCGCGTGATCGTACTTCACGTCCGCGACGTCTTTGATTCGCAGCGGTGCCGGCGGTGAAGCCATCGAGCCGCTGGCTGACGTCGCTGCCGTGGTATTCTGCTGACGGAAGCCGATGACGATTTCGCCAAGTTGCTCGGGCGTGTACACCGCCGGAACATGACGCAGCGCCAGCCGCTGATTGGCTGTGTCCAAAAAGCCGCCGGCGCCGACAGCCGTCGCGTCGCGCACCGTCTGCTGGATGGCATCAAGCGTTACGTTGTTGGCGCGCAGTCGGTCCGGGTCGACCACCACCTGCAACTGCGGCTCCTTCTCGCCCCAGACGGCAACATTTGCGACGCCCGCGACCGACATCAGTCGCGGCCGGATCGTCCACTTCGTCAGGACCGTCATGTCCATCTGCGATTGCGTGTCGGACCAGAGCCCGATCTTCAGGCAGCGGCTCAGTGATGAAAGCGGAGGCAGAATTACGGGTGGCCGGGCCACCATCGGCAGTTGTCGGGCAGCCAGAGCCAGGCGTTCCTGAACGAGCTGCCGGGCCGTCAGCAGATCCGTCCCCTGCTCGAAGATCAGTCGAACGCTGGAAAGGCCCAGCACCGATTTCGACCGCACTGTCTGGACAAACGGAATGCCGTTGACCGCGTTTTCGATCGGGACTGTGATCAGACTTTCGACATCTTCGGTGGCGATCCCCGGAGCTTCCGTCTGAATCTCAACCAGCGGCGGAGCGAATTCCGGAAACACGTCCAGAGGCACACTGTCCGACGTCTGGACGCCGACGATGACCAGCGCCGCGGCAAACACCAGCACCAGCAATCGAAACTGCAGCGACGTTCTGATCAGCCAGTTCACTTTCCGGCTCCGAATTCGGTTCCGAAAAGTTCCGCCGCGCCGCCGGTGACGACCGGTGTTCCAAGCGCAGGTCCGGTCGCCAGGACCGCTTCGTCGCCGTCCGTGAAACGAATCGACACGCGCCTACGAGTGTATTCGTGATCGGCAGTCTTCGTGTAAACCCAGGTATTGCCGTACACGTCGTACAGAATTGCGGCCTCGGGAACGACGAGCGCCGTTTCCGTCGTGGAAACGGGAAGCCGGACACCGACGCGCTGGCCGGGACGCAGCTTCAGCTCCCGGTTGTCGACTTCATAGTACAGATCGGCGGATGACGAAAGCGGGTCCGCTGTCGGAGGTGCCGCAACCGGTTTCGCGATGATCTCCTGCGGAAATGACTCCCCGGACAGCCAAGCCAGTTGCGCCGGTTCGTTCGTCTGGATTTCCGCCAGCAGGTCCACGAACACCGGCACGCGAATCCACAGCACGTCCGTGTTGACGACTTCAAACAACACGGCTCCGCTGGCCACCGTTTGACCGTTGCTGACTTCCAGACGGTTGATCAAACCGCCGATGGGTGTCGTCATCGGCAGAGCGGTGGCTTCACCTTCGGTCGGGGAGATGTCCAGCATTTTCAGCAGATCGCTGAGCTGCTTCTCGCGGTCCTGTGCCGCCTTCAGGTTGCTGGCGGCGATGTTCAACTGAGCTTCCGCGTCCTCCACGGCGCCGCGCGGCCCGGCGCGGTCTGCGAACAGCTTCCTCGCGCGATCCAATGCGATCCTGGCCGCTTCCACTTCGGCTGTGATTCGTTCGACATCTCCCTCCGCGACTGTTCGCGACGACATCAGCGTCGCGCGAGCACCGACGAGCTGCACCCGTTCGGCCGGAGTCGGGACGTCGCGTTCGGCGGACAGCAGCGGCGTCAGCAGCAACAGCGTTCGACCGGCATCGACTTTCGCTCCCGGTACGGGCATGGCCTGCGACGACGGCGGTGACACGCTTCCCGCCAGAGGCGCGGTCACGACGATTGATTTGCCGGACGGCACCACCGCCATTCCGCCCAGCGTTCGTCGCTGAGTCACGCTGCGTTTGGAAACCGGCGTGGTGGCGATGCCAAGCCGCCGGTCCGCGTCGGCGGTCAAAGTAATGCGGGCCAGATCCGTTTCGACAGGCAGCTTCTCGACCTTTGCCGGCTTGACTGCTTCCTTTGTCGCTTTCTCCGCCGACTTGTCGCAACCGAAGAAACATGACAGCAGCGTCAGCAGCAGGATCGTGATCCGCCGCGACACACACCGCGAACACGGCAACTCGATCAGCGATACAAACCACGCAGTGGCGTGACGGACGCCCTGTGATTCGCGGCGGACGATCATTCGGAATGCAGCGAGTCGCGGTTTCGTGAAAATGAACGCGCAATGCCAGGCGTCAGATTGCATCGTGGGCTGCGTCGCGTGCATTGAGAAGTCTGTCGTTGTAACGGCGGCCTTCTTCACGTCATCGCATGCCGCTCAAACCTGTTTCCTCCCGCATTGTACGTCGGCACCAGGGAGGCGAAAGCAGAACGCGCGGCGTGTGAGAAAGATTTCATCATACAGTGCCAGCTTCATACAGTGCCGGCTTCATCGCTGCGTCGCGTTTCAGAGGCTGAAGCAGACAGGTTCGTTTCAGAGACGCCAACTCTCGCGCCTAAAGAACACCGCGGATCGTTGCTGCGATCTCATTCGCGGGCAGAACTCGGGACCGAATCGGCCGGAGCCTTCTCATTGTGTTCCAACTCAACGTCCTCGACGGCCGGTTCGATGGCCGGTTCGATGGCCGGTTCGACGTCCGGCATCGGCACGTCGATTGCCTGATTCAATTGTTCGACATCGACCAGGCCCGCTTCCAGATGGCAGCCGACGCTGCGTTCGAGTTGTGCCAGTGCGCGAGCGTACGCGGCCTTTTGATCCAGAATTCTGGCTCGCACGTCCAGATACTGTGTCGTTGTCTGTAACACCAGCAGGTAATCAGTCCCGCCGTCAGCGAATCCCTTCTTCGCGATCTGCAGCGCGTCGGCGATCGCCGGCAGGACTTCCTGTTCCAGAATCCGCAGATTGTCGCTGGCCTGCTGTAACTGACGAAACGCGGTGCGCACGTCGGCCACGATCTGGTCGTGAATTGCGTCCCGAGCGTGGCAGGCTGCATTGACTTCCCAGTCCGCTCGAATGATGCCGCCTTCATTGCGATTGAAGATCGGTAAGTCCATCCGAAGCCCGCCGCCGGTTCGCGTGTAGCCAGGCCCGTCGCGAACATCCAGTACACCGTCAAGACGCAGAAACATCCATCGAGCAAGACGCGAACGTTCAGCAGCGGCCGCGATTGTCCAGCACGCAGCCTGGTAGTCGGGTCGACATCCCAGAGCCTGCTGGACCAGTTCCTGCTCACTTAGCACGGGCATGACGGGAGTTTCCAGAGCCAGCGGGATCAGTGGTGACGGATTTGTCGTGAGTCCCATCAACGCGGCCAGTCGGGCTTCCGCGATTCCGATGGCCTGAGTCTGCACGCCGGCTGTTGCCCTGGCGTTGAGCTGATCGACGTGAGCGGCAATGGTTTCCAGCTCACTGATCGCGCCATCCTGAAGTCGCTTTTCGGTCAGTCGTTCGATGTCCCGGCGAATCTGCAGAGCTTCATGGGCCAGTTCGGCCTGCTGAGTCGCAATTGCCAGATCCGTGTAAGCCAGCCGAACATCGCGCGCGAGATCCAGACCATTCTGAACCAACTGCTGACCGATTCGCCGGTACTCGCGATTGGCCACCTTCACGCGAGCGGGCCGCAGAAAGTACGACTCAATCGGAGCGTACAGTGTGTATTGCCCTTCCTTGGCCGCCGTCGGAAAGTAGACCAGCAGTTGCGGATTCGCGATCAGATCTGCCTGAACCGCATCTCCACCGGCCATCTGCAATTGAGCCTGCGCTGCCTGGAACGCGGAGTTGTTCGTCAACGCCGTCCGAATCGCCTCATCTTCGCTGAGTCCGTCCTCAACGACGACTCCCGGTGGAATGACCTGCCGGGACGGAGCGACCGGCTGCGGAGCCGATCCGATTCGCCAGCTCAGTTCGCGCGACAGCAGTCCGGGATCGCAGCACGGTCCGTCCGATCGGCAGCCAGCCGCCAAAACCGTCAGAGCTGTCACAACCAGCATCAGCCACATGCGTGCGCGCAAGCGAAATGGTTGTGAACTTCCGTGTTTCATCGTCGGATCCTTCCAGCGATCAGCGCGGACCGCTACATCCGTATCGGTACGATCGACCGCAGCTTCCAGCATACCTGGCAATGCACGGTTTGTTGCCGTGACCATGACAACTGGAAGAACCCGCAGCCGACGATGAAGCTGAGTCTCTGAACTGCCACGTTGTCTCCACTTCGCATTGGGGTGACGATTGCGGACTGACGTCGCGCCACTCGCTGGTGCGGGATACAGACAACCGACGTCACCTGCGGGTTGCTTGCGCGGGCGCTGGGTTCCCGCCTCCGCGGGAATGACGGAACGACGGGCCTGCGCGGGAATGACGGAACCTATCCGATAGTCACGGACACAATCTTTGTGAATCTGTGAAATCTGTGGCTAATTCTTCGGGGCCACCGGCGGGTTGATCGCGCGGGCACTGGGTTCCCGCCTGCGCGGGAATGACGGAATGACGGGCGTGCGCGGGAATAACGGAGCGATGAGCCTGAGCGGGATGAACCAGGTTCACGCACCGATTGAAGCGTTGCGGCACGAATGCCAGAATAGCCGCCGTCAGCGTGAGAACATTAAAAGGACATTCATGTCAGCTCCCAGCATGTCATCCGGCAACGGCGTCAGTTATCTGTATATGGCTGCAGCTTTCGTTGTCGTCACGGCAGGATTGAAGGCTGCCGAAGCCATCGTCAATCCTCTGTTGCTGGCCGTCTTTCTGGCCGTCATCAGTGCTCCGGCCTATTTCGGACTGGTCAGGCGCGGAGTTGCCGAATGGCTGTCGATGCTGATCGTGATCTTCGCGCTGACTGTGATTGTACTGGGACTGCTGTATTTCGTCGTCGGCTCGATCGCCAGCTTCACATCACGTCAGGACCACTACATCAGTTTGCTGGCGGAACGAAAACGCGACATCCAGCGTCGAGTCGAAGGCTGGCTTCCCGCGCGGAAAGAGCCGGTCGACGAAAAACACGCCACGGAACCCGGTGACGAAGAAGCCGCCGACGGCGCACCGGACAGCAAGACTGCTCCGGAAACGAATGGTTCACAACCAAACTCGCCGCCCTCCGAGTTAACCGACGACGAACCAGCAGACGGCCGAAACCCGGTCGCGGCACGCGTCAACGACACGAACGCGCCGCCGGACGAAGGCAGCCAGACGCCGCGCGCCACACCGTCCGACGACTCAGCCGACGACATCACCCACGCACTGCTGCACGCCGAAGCCGAACCAGCCGATGAGGACAAGCGCGACGACGATGACCGTCCGGGTTCTGTGCCGCTCGACACGAACATCGCCGTCTTCGATCAGGTGCCCGCGCATCCAAAGACGTGGACGGAACTCGCGTACGCTCAGTTCGATCCCGGCACCGTCATCAGCCTTGCGGCACAGCTTGCCAGCAGCATCGGGCAATTACTCGGCAACGCGTTTCTGATTCTGCTGACGGTCATCTTCATCCTGATGGAAGTCGGCAGCTTTTCCAAAAAGATCGACCTGGCGTTCGTTCGTACCGACGAAATGGCGTCTCGCGCTACGGAGATCATCAACAGCATACAGCACTACCTGGCGATCAAGACAATGATGAGCCTGCTGACGGGTGTGCTGCTGTTTTTCTGGCTGCTGATTTTCAATGTGCCATATGCCGGACTGTGGGGACTGCTGGCCTTTCTGCTGAACTACATTCCCAACGTCGGATCCGTCATCGCCGCGATTCCCGCCGTACTGATTGCCTGGCTGGAACTGGGCACCATGCCGGCCATCGCCGCACTGATCGGCTATCTGCTGGTCAACACCGCCGTGGGCAATTTTCTGGAACCGCGGCTGATGGGACGCGGACTCGGGCTGTCAGTGCTGGTGGTGTTCTGTTCGATGGTTTTCTGGGGCTGGGTTCTGGGACCGGTGGGAATGCTGCTGTCAGTACCGCTGACCATGACAGCCCGGATCGCACTGGAAGGTTTCGACGACACGAAGTGGATCGGCACGCTGATGGGCAACGCCGGAACCGTCAAGGTATCGGGCAAGCAGCCTCGCGTAGTGTCATAGGTCCTGCGGCAGATGAGACTATACCCTCCCGTTTCAACGGAGGGTCGCCGATCGAATGCCGTTCAGGCGTTCGATCGCGGGGAGGGCGACGCACGGGAAGCTCCTTGCGCGGCCGTTCTCCTCGTTTGATCGCCTGAACGGCGATCACTCGACCCTCCGTTGAAACGCTCATCGTGCTACGTCTCGATCCGGGATGAATCGGCAAATATGGCGAGTAGTAGCTCAGTCTTTGCACGAAAGGAAGGTGGCAAATTGCAGTGCGAACGAAAACACAGTCATTTTAACGATGGGGCGAAGTAGTGACGGACTCGAACGAAATCAGGTTGTAATGATTACATAATTTCAAGACGCCAATCTTTGCTGGAGAAAACGTGACCTTTAAAAGATGTGGTACGATGAGGTTGAAACGGGAGGGTGAAGTAATTACCGCTTTGCACTTGTTAATTCTTATCTGCCGATCGCCTATGTGCTTCGGCGATTCCGTGTCGTGGCTTTTCATGCCGCCGTCAACCTGCAACAGTGGTGCCGCAATCACATTTCGACTCCTGCCATTCCCGAGGCGCCGCGATGCGACACTTTCCGACACGGCTGTTTTTCCTTCTGACTCTGACCGCGACAGGTGCTGTTGCTTCCGTCGCGGAAGCTCAGGACCGGAAGCCCAATATTCTGTTCATTGCCATCGATGACCAGAACGACTGGATCGGCTGTCTGAACGGTCATCCTCAGATTCAGACACCCAACATCGACGCGCTGGCGACTCGCGGAACCGTATTCCTGAACGCTCACTGCCAGGCTCCGCTGTGTAATCCGTCCAGAACCAGCCTGCTGACCGGACGGCGACCGTCGACGACCGGCATCTACGGGCTGGCTCCGTGGTTTCGCGACATTGAAGACCTGAAGGACATCGTCACGCTGCCGCAGTATCTTCGTCAGCACGGCTACCAGGCTCTCAGCACCGGCAAGATTTATCACGGCGGCTACGGTCGCCAGGCGAATGATGATGAATTCGACAAGCTCGGGCCGCCAGCGGGAGTCGGAGCACGGCCGGCGACACCGCTCGTGGAGACGCCTGCCAAACATCCGCTGGTCGACTGGGGCGTCTTTCCTCACCAGGACGAAGACAAGGGAGACTGGAAGGTCGCATCATGGGCCGTCGACGAACTTGCGAAGCAGCCGGAGGAACCGTTTTTCCTGTCCGTCGGCTTCTTTCTGCCGCATGTGCCCTGCTACGCGACTCAGAAATGGTTTGATCTGTACCCGGAAGACACGCTGCAGTTACCACCGTTCCTGGAAAATGACCGGCAGGACACACCGCGGTTTTCGTGGTATCTGCACTGGAAACTTCCCGAACCGCGGCACGACTTTCTGGTTGACGCCAATCAATGGAAGAACCTGGTGCGGTCCTACATGGCGTGTACCAGTTTTGTCGACAGCCAGGTGGGTCGAGTCCTGCAGGCTCTGGAAGCCAGCGGCCGCGCCGACAACACCATCGTTGTGCTTTGGTCCGATCACGGCTGGCATCTGGGCGAAAAACGCATCACCGGAAAAAACACGCTGTGGGATCGTTCCACGCGAGTCCCGCTGATCTTCGCCGGCCCGGGAATCACCGCCGGAGCACGCTGCGAACAGCCGGCCGAACTTCTGGATATCTTCCCGACGCTCATCGACCTCTGCGGTCTGCCTCCGCGAAACGATCTGGAAGGACATTCTCTGCTTCCTCAACTGCAGGATTCGTCCGCCGAACGTCCGTGGCCGGCGATCACGACACACAACGCCGGCAACCACGGAATTCGTTCAAGGGACTGGCGATACATCCAATACGCCGACGGCTCGGAAGAACTTTACGACATGCGCAGTGATCCGAACGAATGGACAAACCTGGCCGGCCATGACCAGTTTGCAGCCGTCCTGAAGGAACACCGCCGCTGGATTCCCTCCAGCCGGCAACCTGTCCCCGGCAGTGCTCACCGGATCCTGTTGTACAAAGACGACGGCACAGCCATCTGGGAAGGCAGCGAAATCAAATCCGGCGATCCCATTCCGGAGCTGACGCGATAACTGCCAGGCCCGCCCGATCGTTGCTCAACCGGGGCATGTTGACCCGGCCGCAGCGCGTTCGCCGTGTACCCCGCGCGATGAGATGCAATGGCACACTGGCCATCGGACCGCGATTGACCAGCCGAACAGCGACCTGGCGACCAGCACGTCAATCGGCGAGAGCCGGCTGGTGCCGGCCGACAGCACCTTCATTGATTGCGACGTCTGCGACGGCAACAACGGGTTGCTTCAAACATCTGTCGACGCTCGGCCGGCGGCCGCTTTTTTGCCGCAACGAATCGGTAGTCGACGACGGTCAGTCAGTCGGTCACCAGCCGGTGGAGATGTTTGTGGACTGACGTCCGGCAACTCGCAAAGGTGATGAATGGTTCCCGTCGGCGGCGAGCAGCGCGACGTGAAAGTATAGCAGTCCAGCTCCGGTGTGGCGGGCGTGGCTGCCGGGCCGTCCGGCGGGTTCGTCACGCGGAACGTGACGGCTCCTGAACGGCTGCGACACGCAAGTCGCCGGATGGTTTGGCGTGTTTGACGGGAAACTTCGGAGCGCGAAGAGTTCTCGTCATAAGCACTGCAGTGTATAAACGCCGGAGCGTTGCATTGTCAGATCCGCAATTCCGGAATGGAAAATGTCCATGAGCCGTACCGCCAGCCACGATGCCAGAATTGCGGCGATGACGTTTTCGCGCGTATACCCGCTGTACGTCGCGAAGGTCGAAAAGAAGGGCCGGACAAAGGAAGAGCTGCATCAGGTGATTTCCTGGCTCACGGGTTTCGATGAAAAGGCATTGCAGAAGCACATTAGCGATGATGTGACTTTCGAACAGTTTTTTCAGCAGGCGACGCTGAACCCAAATGCACGCCTCATCACTGGCGTCATCTGCGGATATCGGGTTGAAGAGATTGACAATCCATTGACGCAACAGGTCAGATACCTGGACAAATTGGTCGACGAACTGGCAAGGGGACGGAAGATGGAAAAGATTCTTCGCGCCGAATGAACCCTCACCGGCAGGTGCCGCTGCGACAGTCCGGAGGATCCGGGAATATTCCTGCGGCGAGATCACCGGGGCTCCGTCGTCCGGCTTCGCAAGCGCAGATCCGCTGTCGCGTCGGACGTTCTCTGGCACACGCGGCTCGGCGCGGGTCTCGCCCTTCCAGCCATTGGTCGCACGCTGCGGTGGGCAATTCTTGAAAAGGACGTTTCAGCAGTAGTTTGCACGGTCTGAGTCTTTGCCGTGTTAACATGGCGGTCACCGAACAGGTCTTTATCGCGAGGCATTCGTTTATTCGAAGGAATGACTTACGGTGTCGCCGGACAACAGCCGGATCAAACGGACGATGTTGATGAACAGAAATCTGACCCTGCCGAATCGCTGCTGTCGCCGTCGCCGAGTTGTGACTGCCGTCGCTGTTGTCTTCGTCGTGCTGGCGTTCGCCGTTCGAACTCCGGCCATCGCGGATGATTCGTTTGTCGACTCAGCGGGCACGCGCGAACCTGCGGAGGCTCCCATTACTGAAGCGGACCGGAACCACTGGTCGTTTCAGCCGCTGAAGCGAACGATGCCGCCGGTAATGGAAGACGCAACCTGGATTCGGAATCCCATCGACGCGTTCGTGGCTGCGAAGCTGAAGGAACTGGGGCTGCGTCCTCAACCCGAAGCACCACCGGAATCTCTGATTCGCAGGCTGCATCTCGTCCTGACAGGCCTGCCGCCCACTGTGCAGGCCATCGACGACGATCTATCCAACTCGTCCGAAGCGGCGGGCGATGACGTCGTCGACAAGTTGCTGAATTCACAAGCCTACGGCGAACGGTGGGCTCAGCACTGGCTGGACATCGCTCGATTCGCGGAGACCGATGGTTTCGAACACGACAAGCTGCGACCGGATGCATGGAAGTTCCGCGATTGGGTGATTCAGGCACTGAACGATGATATGCCCTACGACGAGTTTCTGCGGCAGCAGCTTGCCGGAGACGAACTCTATCCCGACGACGAATCCGCCGCCGTCGCAACGCGGTTTTGTCTGTCGGGTCCCGACATGCCCGACATCAATTCTCAGGACGAACGCCGCCACACACTGCTGAACGAATTGACGTCAACGGTCGGTTCGGCACTGCTGGCTCTGCAGATGGGCTGCGCTGAGTGTCACGATCACAAGTACGACCCGATCAGCCAGGCCGACTTCTATCGGCTGCGTGCCGTTTTTGAACCCGCCGTTCAGGTCACGAAGAATCAGACGATTGCCGGCCTGCACGAACGGCTGCCCGTTGCTGACGTCAGCCACATCATGCTGCGAGGTGATTTTCGCCGACCCGGCCCGGAAGTTCGTCCGTCTGTACCGCGAATCGCTTCCGCTGAATCGTTTACGTTTCGTCCCGTGGAATTACAGAATTCCACCGGCCGAAGATTGGCCCTGGCGAACTGGATCACGGATCGCGAAAACCCTCTGACGGCGCGCGTGATCGTCAATCGTGTGTGGCAGCATCACTTCGGCACGGGTCTGAGCATTACGCCCAGCGATTTTGGAATCATGGGCGAACAGCCTGCGCACCCCGAACTGCTCGACTGGCTTGCTGCATGGCTGATGGATCACGACTGGAGCCTGAAGCGGCTTCACCGGCTGATCGTCACGTCGGCCACCTGGCGGCAGCGCAGCCACCTTCCCGACGATGCAACACCGGTGCAACGCCTCCAGTGGCAGGAATCCGTAACCGCGGATCCCGCCGCGCGGATGCTGTCACGCTATCCTCGCTGGCGGCTGGAAGGCGAAGCGGTGCGAGACGCGATGCTGCTGGCGGCTGGCTGCCTGAACCGCGAATCGGGAGGTCCGGGAATTCAGCCGCCGCTGCCCGACGAATTGCTGAACACGCTGCTGAAGAATCAGTGGACCGTGACGGACGATCCCAAACAGCACGATCGCCGCAGCATTTACGTGTTCGCGCGGAGGAACCTGCGTTATCCGATCTTCGACGTCTTTGACCGGCCGGACGCAAACGCCAGTTGCCCGCGGCGGTCCGTTTCAACGACGGCGCCCCAGTCGCTGCATCTGCTGAATTCGAAGTTTTCACTGGCAACAGCGGAACGGTTCGCGACCTCGGTATCCGGCGAAACTTCCGTCACGAGCGAACAGATCACGGAGGTTTTTCGCCGGGGACTTGGTCGTTATCCCACCGCCGATGAACTCGCCGCCGCTACCGAGTTCCTGTCTCATCCCGACACCGAAAACGGCCTCGCTCACCTGTGTCTGGTGATCTTCAACCTGAACGAATTCATCTACGTCGACTAAACATCCGCAGCGCCAGCGCCCGACACTGACTGCGTACGCCGCAAGACCGACACCTTTCTGCCAGCGAAACCTGCCCGCCTCCGTGCCTTACCACCTGCTATTGCCGCTGTTTTCCAGCGTTGTGTTTGTGCTGGGAATGATGCTGGCCAAGCGAGGCATCGCGCAGGGAGCCAGCCCGTGGACCGCCACGTTTTTCGGCAACGTCTGGCTGGCCGCGATGTGGATTGCCGTCGCCGGATTCCGTCAGGCCATTGTCCCGATGGAATTCTGGGGCCAGGCGGCAGGCGTCGGGCTGCTGTTTCTGCTCGGTCAGGTCTTCACGTACCTGGCTTTTCAACTGGGAGACGTCTCCGTCGCGACGCCGGTGCTCGGTTCCAAGGTTCTGATCGTCGCCGCATTGACGGCTGCGCTGACGGGACAGCCGGTCCGACCGCAGGTATGGCTTGCCGCCGCGCTTGCCGCTGTCGGCATTGCCATGATTCAGCAAAGTGACCGAAGTCAGCGGGCCGACCATCGCTGGCTGACCATCGGACTGGCGCTGCTCGCGGCGCTGTCGCTTTCGCTGTTTGACATCTGCCTGCAGGTCTGGGGTCCGTCGTGGACCAGTACCGAATTCCTGCCCGTCGCATTCGGATTCACCGCGCTGTTCTCGTGCGTTCTGCTGTCCAAAGTCGATTCTGTGAAGTGCCTTCGCGAACAAAAGGCTGCGGGACTGATCCTGACGGGAACGCTGTTGATGGCCGTTCAGGCGATGAGCATGTCGTTTGCGCTGGGAACCTTCGGCGACGCGATCCGCGTCAACATTGTCTACGCGCTTCGCGGTCTGTGGGGAGTTCTACTGGCCTGGCTGCTGGCTCGCTGGACCCTGGGCGGCGAACGCCAGTTGGGAACTCGCGTGATGCTGACACGACTGTTGGCGGCCGGTTTGCTGACCGCCGCGGTAATCATCGCGATTGGAATCTGACGCTGCTCGCGAACAGGGCTGCGCATGTCCGCCCGGACTTCCCGGAACGCAGCGGGCGTGGTCACCCCAACTGCTTGCGGAACCGCAGCACACTCAGCGACAGGATGGCGAAGGTACACATCGCCAGACCTGTGACGGACGGCAGAATGTCGACAATGTCGGCTCCCCGCAGCACGATCGCCCTCAGAATCTCCAGAAAGTAGGTTGCCGGAATCAGAAACGTCACCAGATAAATCGGTACCGGCATCTGATCGCGCGGGAACATGAAACCGGACAGCAGGATCGACGGCAGCATGATGATGAACGCGAACTGAATCGCCTGAAGCTGAGTCTTTGCGAGCGTCGAGACCAGCAGTCCCAGTCCCAGTGCGCACAGCAGAAACAGAAACGACAGCGACATCAGCAGCGTCAGACTGCCGCGAATGGACACGTCGAAGCCAAACACCATCACGTTCAAAACGATCAGCGTTCCGCCGAATGCCAGCAGCGCGTAGGGCATCAGTTTGCCAAGCAGCATTCCGGCGCGGCCGACGGGTGTGACGAAGAGCTGTTCCAGAGTTCCCAGTTCGCGTTCCCGAACGATCGCGAACGATGTCAGGAACAGGGTCACAAGCTGCAGAATGATGCCCACCAGTCCCGGCACAAAGAAGTGAGAACTTTCCAGGTTGGGGTTGTACAGCAGCCGTGTCCGCATCTCGATCGGAACCGCTGCGCTGCCGCTGTCATCCCGCGACGGAACCTGCGACAACCCTTCCACAAACCGCCGGGCTCGCTGCTGTGACAACATCAGTCCCAGCAGATTCGCGCTGGTCAGTGCGGTTGACGCGACCTGCGAATCACTGCCGTCGATCAGCACCTGAACGTGAACCTGTTCGCCGGCCAGCAGACGGTCGCTGTAGTCGGGACCCACGCGGACACCGACTTTCGCCCGACCGGATCTCAGCGCGCGATCGAACGATTCGTCGTCGAGCACTCGTTCGACGACATGGAACGTGCGAGTGTTTTCGAAGGCCTCCCGCAGATCGCGAGCGGAACTGCGGCCGTCCAGATCCAGAAACACGGTCGGAATGCGTTCGATCTCTGTGTTGATCGCAAACCCGAAGATCAGGGTCTGCAGCACCGGAACGACAAACATGAACACCAGCGTCGTGGGTTCGCGGCGACTGTGGGAGAATTCCTTCAGAAACACCGCCAGCCACCCGGCAAACGGGCTGCCAGGTGTCCTGGCGACAACGGCTGCCTTCTGACGCGCGAGACCGTTGCCTGCAACAGTGCCGCGCTGATCGCTGCCCGCCGGATCACCGGATGCAGCGCCGGTCGAGCGCGGTGCTTCGGGCGGCTCATCAGCAATCCCGGAGCCCTCCCGCTGCGCCGCGGATTTCAGCGAACCGGATTCCGCCGCGCGGCTGAGCGTCACGAACACGTCTTCCAGCGACGGAGTAATCTGACGCGAATCCAGTTGTTCCGGCGGAATGTCAAGGTCTTCGGCCAACTGAGCCGGCGTAAGTCTTTCATCCGCCAGCACATGAATGGTCTGGCCAAACAGCGTCGCGTCACGCACGCCTTCGAATGCCCGCAGACGCTGAAGCTGAACGGCCGGGCTGGACACGTCCAGTTCCCAGCGTTTCGTTCCGGCGGGATTGACTTCCGGTAGCTGCTTCAGGTCATCGGGTTCACCGCAGACGATCAGCCGTCCCCGGTCAATGTAGCCGACGGCCGTGCAGCGTTCGGCTTCGTCCATGTAGTGAGTCGTCACGAACAGCGTCACCCCGCGAGCCGCCAGTTCGAACAGCAGGTCCCAAAGCTGTCGGCGAGCGACCGGATCGATGCCGGCCGTCGGTTCGTCAAGGAACACGACGTCCGGTTCATGGATCAAAGCCGCCGCCAGCGCCAGTCGCTGCTTCCATCCGCCGGACAGCGTTCCGGCAAGCTGTTCCAGTTGCCGCGGTCGCGAATCCAGAGCCGTCAGTTGAATCACTTCGTCAAACCGCTGCCGGCGCCGAACGGGATTCAGACCGTAGATTCGTCCGTAGAAATCCAGATTTTCGCGAACGCTCAGGTCGGCATACAGACTGAATTTCTGCGACATGTACCCGATGCGCCGCTTGATCAGTTCCGCGTCGTCGGCCGTGTCGAAGCCCATCACGGTCGCGCTGCCGTCGCTGGGAAGCAGAACGCCGCACAGCATGCGAATGATGGTCGACTTGCCGCTGCCGTTGGGGCCAAGCAGTCCGAAGATGTCACCGCGCTGAACCTGAAAGCTGACATCATCAACGGCGGTCAGGCTGCCGAATCGCCGGCTGAGGTGATTCACATGAATGACCGGTTCACCCACCGTCACGAATCTCCGCTGCTGAGCACAACGTCCGCCGACATTCCCGGACGCAGCACGTCCTGACCATCGACAAGTGTGACCTTGATTCGAAAGACCTGCTTGGAACGTTCTTCGGGCGTCTGGACATTTCCGGGAGTAAATTCCGCCTGCCTCGCGATAAATGACACTTCGCCCGTGAACGTGCGGCCGGGAAAACTGTCGATGCGGACCTGCACCTGTTCACCGATCTGTAGATTCAGGCGATTCTCCGGCACGTAGGCACGGATCCATAACCGGCTGGTGTCGACCAGTGCGACGGCCGGAGCATTCGGCGACAGCAGATCTCCTGAACGAAGATCGAAGGCGTCAACCGTCGCGTTCAGCGGAGCAATCACGTGAAGTTCCTGGAGCTGCTGACGGATGGCATCAGCTTCGGCCGCGGCCGCATCACGAGCCGCCTCCGCCGCGCGAATGTCTTCGGGACGACTGCCGCTTTCGCGCAGCCGGACTTCCTGTTCGGCTTCTTCCAACTGAGCTTCAGCGGCCGCGATGTCTTCCGATCGCGTTCCGGCCTGCAGCAGGTCCAGCTGTTCCTGATTTGACTGCGCTTTGGCGGTTGCGACCTTCAGTTTGGAAGCCGCGTCGTCCAGGTCGCTCTGGTCAGCCGCCTGCCGCCCGAACAGAGACTCCGTCCGCTGGTACACCTGGTTGGCCAGCAGCAGTTCCGCCTGCGCCAAATCAACGGCCGCTTTTGCCGCGGCGATTTCCTGCGGTCGAGGACCGTTTCGCATTTTTTCCAGAACAGCCTTCGCCTGGTCGCGGCGAGCCCTTGCCTGAGCGATCTCCTCCGTTCGAAAACCATCCACAAGCTGCCGGTGATTGGCTGCCGCCCTGGCCAGCGAATGTTCCGCGGCCGCAAGGCGTTCCTGCAAATCGAACGGATCAAGTTCCAGCAACACGTCTCCGGCGGAGACCTGCTGACCTTCTTCAATGTGAACCGCCGCGATTCGCCCGCCGACGCGCGAGCCGACGCGAATCTCATCGGCTTCCACAAAACCGGACACGACCAGTTCCGAACCGCGTTCCTGCGAATACACCAGCGCGGCGATCAGCCCGGCCGCCAGGATCACAGGAATCAGAATTCGCTTCAGAATGCCGGGCATGAATCGTTGGCCTTATCGCGCGTTCGAATTCCCGCTGGCTGCGGACGGATGGAATCGCCGACCAGGCGGCAGTCACGCTGTCTGACACGGCGGAGGCGAATGATCGAACGGTCACGGTCGCTCAACGGTTACCGCCATCACGATCGGCGATGTCGCGTCGTCGCCTTTGATCAGTTCGATACTGTGAATCACGTCGCCGCGTTTTGGTTCGATCGTGACGCGACGAATCTGCTGGCCTCGCAAAGCGAACGCAAACTCACTGCCCGGCACGTCGACGCGGCGAATGTAATCCGCGAAATGAACACCGTTGATCAGTTCGTGATCCTCAGTCGAACCGTCTTCGAAGTGCAGCCGAACGATCATGGACACAGTCTGCGCCGAATCAAACGGGTAGCTCCAGCCGCCGACTCCGCTCAGCAGGTGAATGGCCTTTGCCGCAGAATTGCACGGAAGTTCCACAGACTTCGGCATGCCGGGAGGCAGCGTTCCTCGCGGACCGTTCAGCAGAATGATGTTCGGAACAGTCCTGCCTCGCGGGTCGGTCAGGATGAACGGGATGCCACTGGAAATCTTGGGGGACCAGTCGTCGAACACCATGCGATCCGGACCGTTGTCGCCGTTGGCGAAGAGTCCCTTTGTACTGATCGCGGTGGCGTATCGGTCGAGCGATATCGGCAGGAACTGACCCTTGTTCGTCAGGAATTCCAGCAGATTGCCGAGTTCGTTTTTCGTCATCTGCTTTTCGAATCCGTCCGGCATCACCGACTTGCGGGACGCAACCAGTTCGTCGATGTCCTCGCGAGCAATCTGGTGTTCCTTGCCTTCGGTATCGATCAGCGACACGGAGGTGCGTGTTTCGGCGGTCATCATGCCGCCGATCACCAGTCCGTCGATCGTCACAACCGTGTACATGCGGAAGTTTCCTTCAACGCTGCGCGACGGGTCGATGATGTGAGTCAGCAGTTCGGCCTTGGGATGAACGGCCATGCCGGTCAAATTCGGGCCGATCGTTTTGCCTTCGGTGCCGTGCATGTGGCACTTGGAACAGTGCTTGATGAACATTTCCTTCCCGAGAGCCACGTCGCCCGTTTGCTTCGTAACGGGCATCAGCGATTGCAGGACGTTTTCGCGATCGGGGTCGGGAAGGCCTCCGCCGGCGGCCATCAGCACTGCGGCTCGTTCGCGAATCGTCGCATCGGGGTGGCTGGCGAGTGCCTGTTTCTGATCAAGCGACAGATCGCCGAGTTCCAGCGTTCGAGATTCGATGGCGTCCAGCAGTGCGGCTGTCGTGTCCGGCCGCGACAACAGCACTCGCACCGCAACGGACTTCGACTGCGGCGTGAGACCGCTGGCATTTTCGACGATCACTTCGCCGACATCGGCAGCTCGACTCAGCCCCGCCGCTTCGATCAGTCCGGCGGCGATGGCGGGTGACGACTGAGCGGTAACGTTGTCCAGCACGCTGCTCACGACATCGGTGTTGTCGTCCTGAAAACTGATAGCGTCGCGGGCCGCTTTGATGCGATCTTCAGCGGAAGCGTCTTCGTCTGTGATCACCGTCAGCAGCGAGTTCACAATCTCGGCGGCGTGCGATTCGAGTGCCTTCGAACCGGCGACGGATGCGAGTTTCAGAAGTTGCCCCTTCGACGACGCCGGCACTCGTTCGAGCAGCGCGGTCAGCGACGATTCCAACTGCGGCGTCGCCTTCAGCCGATGGTCCGCAGGCCAGCCGCTCATCAGGCCGCGAAGAACGACATCAGCGAGTCTCGGATCGGCAGATTCAATGTCGGCAATCAGCGCCGAAAGTCCTTCCACACTCGCACGACCGCGTCCGACGTGCTCGGCCACTCGCTGGACAATCTGCAGATTGGCCGCGGGAGTCGCATCGCCGTCCTTCGGCGAAAAGCCGCTGAGCTGCGTCGTGGCGTGAACCGAGGCCGCTGCGGTCAAAGCATCCACAAGCACCGCGTCCCTGGCCGTAGGCGCGACGCGGAATATCGGCGCGGCAGCGGCATCGCTTCCTGCCGGCATATCGGCCAGAGTCAGAAACGCCTGCACCTGAACCTGCGCGTCGGCGTCTTCGAACAGTTCGGAATGCTGCATCAGGAGCTGCAGTCCAGTGTTCGTGTGAGGCAACACGGCGATCGCATTGCGGCGAACAGCGGCTGACGGATGGCAGAGTGCCCCGGCGAGCGCTGCCATGACAGCGTTCGAGTCGGCTCCATCGACTTGCAGCGAAGTGAGCACCAGCGCGCGATTCAGTCCCGGAGGGACGGCATTGGGTAGCCCCGGGCGTAAGCCCGGGGTCGCGGTTTCGGAATTCGCATCGAGCCCTGAAGGGGCGGCAGAGGTTTTCGGTGTTGAGCCTGGCAAATTGTGTCGCCCCTCCGGGGCTTTTGTGTCTTGGTAGGCTGCTAACCCCGGGCTAACGCCCGGGGCTACAGCATGCCGCCGCTCCGCGGCTGACGACTTTTCACCGAGCGCGGCCTCCTGTTGATGCTCTGCGGCTGACGACTTTTTACCGAGCGCGGCCTCCTGTTGGTGCTCTGCGGCTGAAATCGCGGACTCCGGAGCGGCCGATCCCACTGATGCAGCCTTTGGTCCTTCATCCATCACGCCGAGCCCATGCAGTGCGTGCAGCGCATGGATGGCTCCGGCATTCAGGCCGACCGCGTCCACGGATTCATCCGCCAGCAGTTCCAGAAGATCCGGAACTGATTCGACGGCACCGCGTTCCACCAGCAGCCGCTGAGCCTGCAGACGCCATTGCATCGACGGATGCTTGAGCGTTTTGACGAGTTCCGAGTTCACACTTTTCGACAAGTCGCCGAACTCGTGCACAGTGTCGCCGTAATCGCCCGTTGGCACGACACGATAGATGCGGCCGTGTTTCTTGTCTCGCAGGTCGCTTTCGTAGGCGTTGCCTTTGCCGGTTTCGAAACCCTGCGGAGTCGGGTTGTGCTGCACGATGTAGTTGTACCAGTCGATGACCCAGACCGCTCCGTCCGGTCCGACTTCGGCCATGATCGGAGCACTCCATTCATCATCGCTGGCCAGCAGATTCGTGGGACTGGTTGATGTGTAGCCGGCTCCGTCTTTGCGAAGCACAAACGTTCCGACGAGATGCCCCGTCGGCCCGCAGACAAACGCGGTCTTGTTCCACCACTGCTTTGGAAACGTTCTGGCCGTGTACAGAGCGTGGCCGGCTCCGGCTGTGTAGCCTCCGAACTGATCGACCTGCCGCACCTTGTCGGTGATCGGTTTGAACTTGTACGTGTCGGCGATCGTGTCCAGCGTGTCGGGAGCCCATCCGCGAACTCGTTCGTAGTAACGGTTCGGAATTGGCATGAACATGCTGGGATTGTGATTGGCCGTCGAACCAAAGATCAGGCCTTCCTCACTGATTCCCAGTCCCCAGGTGTTGTTGTTGCTGGAGCGGACAAATTCCAGATCGGTCACCTTCGGCGGGTCGCTCTGCGATAGTTTGAATCGGAAGAATCCCATTCGAAACGACTGAGGTTCTCCCCCCGGAAACGTCGGGTTGCTGCGGTTGTAGCCCTGCATCGCCCAGATCCAGTTGTCCAGACCGTAGCGAAAATTGCTGACTCCGCCGTGAGTGTCCCCCAGAGCCCAGCCGGTGATCAGCGTGGTCTTTTCGTCGGCAACGTCGTCGCCATTGGAGTCTTTCAGATAGATCGTTTCGGTTCCATTCTGCACGACCGCTCCGCCGCGCACGATGACGATGGCCGTGGGAATGCTGAGGCCTTCAGCGAAAACGGTGAACTTGTCCGCGACGTGATCGCCGTCGGTGTCTTCGCAGATGCGGATGCGGTCGCGATCTCTGCCGAGTTCATTTGGATAATCGACGGTTTCGCAGATCCACAACCGACCGCGTTCGTCCCAGTTCATCGCGATGGGTTTGCCGTGTGAGCCGACGGCGCTAGCCGCGGGTTGCGATTCCGAGTTACCGGCGGCTGGCACCTTGCCGCTCACAAAATCCCGCTCATCCGCATAAAGTCGCACCGCCATACCTACTGGTGTGACGAAGTGCTTCATCGATTCTTCGGGCGACAGCGGCAACTGCATCATGTTGTGAGGCTGGCCCTGTTTGCCCCATTCGGCTCCCGGCGTGTAATTGGGAATTTTCGGGCCGACGTCGACGTACTCGAACGGTGCGACATCCGTCCTCAGTTCGGTCATCTTCGGCGCGACGAACGTGTCGGCATCGTAATAGGCCGGGACGACGGAAGGATCGTCGCCGCAGGCCCAGCGGATTCCTCGTTCGACCAGATTGTGAAAGCCGGGGTTGGAAAACGTGCGCTGGTCGTGTCCCCACGCGGTGTAGAAAACTCGGCCCTTTCCGTGAGTTCTCACCCAGGTCCACGGTTCGCGGTCGCGGCCTTCGGCCTGGTCGCCTTCGACGCGATATTCCAGCACCGTGCGGTTTTCTTCGTTGTGCAGGTGGTGGATGTAGGTTTCGTCCCAGCTTGTGAAGCTGCCATAACCTTTCATGACCGGATGGCCGGGTTCGGCAATGACCGTGGTAAAGACCTGCCCGCCGTGGCGCTGGAATTGGGCTCCCATCAGAGCGACCATCTCCGCGTTGTTGCGCCAGCAGTACGTCGCACAGTGCAGCGGAATGAAGCCTTTGCCGGACGCAACGTAGTCCAGCACAACCTGCGCCTGATTGTCCTCGATGCGATCGATGTTCGCGTACAGCACCAGACCATCGAATTCACCCAGCGTCGCGGCGTTGAGGTCTTCCATGCGGTCGGTGTACTTCAGCTCAATCCCGCGAGCTTCCAGCGCCGGGGCGAGTTCCTGGAATCGAACTTCCGGCCGGTGGTGTCCGTTGTCGCCGAGAAACATCAGCTTCAAATCGGCGGCATCCGCCGCTGGTGACAACGTGAACAATGCAAATGCAAGGACCAGACATTTCGCGCCGGCGATTTTGAAAAGTGACTTCATGAGAGCATCAACATTGAGGGGATAGGTTGCAGTGAGGCATCAGATGACTGGGCCGGTATCGTACGCGAGACTGCGGCTGTGCGTCCAACTGATGCAACAATTGCGGAGATGTGATCTCGTTCGCGGGTTCCCCGGCCTGGAACCGCCCGCCGGCTACCACGTTCAAACGCAGTGCCGCGGAATGAATCAGGGCGTCGCGGCGCGATGGCGTCAAATCGAAACCAACTTTGCG
>JAWKUA010000023.1 GCA_041398785.1 Planctomycetaceae bacterium
CCAAGGAAGCAGAATAACGGTTCCTGACACCTTTTCTCTCTCTGACACCTTTTCTCTCTCACCTTTTTCTCCCCAGATCTGTCACGTCGTGGCGTTGCGGGAGTTGCCGTCCGGATTGTCGTACTTCGACAGCTTTTCACGGAGTGTCTCCCGGTGAATTCCGAGCAGTTGGGCGGCAGCCGAACGATTGCCGCCTGTCTGCTTCATCGCGGCAGCAATCACCTCTGTTTCGATGATCTCCGACACCTTCAGCAGTGTCCCCGGTGTTTCGCTGGACATCGCTTGCCGCGCCCACTTCTGAGCCGCGCGACGCAGTTCTTCGACTTCGCAGGCAGCATCGACCTCCGAATGTGGGACGGATTCCTCGATTGCTGTCGCATCGATCACGATTTCATTTGAAGCCGTGGCAGCTCGAATGACCGTGTTTCGAAGCTCGCGGACGTTTCCCGGATACCGCTTCCGCTGCAGCCGGTTCAGCGCGGAGTTCGTGAATTTCCGATTTGTTCCGGGAGAGTATTGCTGCAGAAAACGGTCCGCCAGCAGGGGGACGTCATCAATCCGCTCCCGCAGCGGGGGTACCCGGATTTGGATCGCCGCCAGGCGGTAGTACAGGTCTGGTCGAAAATGTTCCGTTGACCGCAGGATGTCGATGGGAACGTTCGTGGCCGCAACCAGGCGAAAGTCGGACTTCAGCGGACTCGATGAACCGACCGGATAAAACTCACCGGACTCCATCGTCCGCAGCAACTTCACCTGTACACTCTTTGGAGCTTCACCAATCTCATCCAGAAACAGCGTTCCGCCGTTGGCTTCAGCGATAACCCCGGCCTGGGGCTTATCCGCGCCCGTAAAGGCTCCTGCCGTGTGACCGAAAAGCTCGCGTTCCAGCAGTGCACCACTCAGCGAAGCCAGATGCACGGCGACCAGAGGCTCGTTCTTCCGCTGACTGTGTTTGTGAAGCGCGCGCGCGACGAGTTCTTTGCCGACTCCGCTTTCGCCCGTAATCAGCACCGGAGCGTCATGCTGAGCAGCCATCGCAATCTGACGGAACAACTGCTGCATCGGCAGGGAGTCTCCAATGAGTTCTTCCGCGGCCGCCGGGCTGCCCCCGGGACAGTGATTCGGTTCCAGTTGCGCTGCTGATTCGGCGAGCGCACGCTTCAGCACCAGGACAACCTGGTCAAGGTCGAATGGCTTGGGAAGATAATCGAACGCTCCTTCCTGGACGGCAGTAACCGCAGTGGAAAGACTGCCATGCGCCGTCATCACAACCACAGGAGCACTCGAAATCTCGCGAAATTCGGACATCGCCGTAAGACCGTCCATTTTCGGCAGTCGAATATCCAGCACGACGACATCGAAATCGTTTTGACGAGCCAGTCGCAGTCCTTCTTCTGCGGACGCCGCTATCGTTGCCGAACAATCGAGTTCCGACAGCAATTCCTGAAAGCAGTGGCAGATCGCCGGCTCGTCATCAACGACAAGTACAGAGTTCACTGGATGACAGTCTCCGCTGAGGGTTCACGGGAAGTATGCGGTCGAGGTGCCGGCGCTGGAATTCGGATTTGCACGGAGGTGTACCCGCCGGCGCTCGACATGATCAGGTCTCCGTGCTCCTGGTCGACGGCATGCTGCGCGATCGTCAGTCCCAGGCCGATTCCATCGACCTTCGTCGTTCGGAATGCCGACACCAGTTCCTGCCGGCTAAGACTGAATCCCGGTCCGGAATCGCGTACTTCGATCACGGCACAGTCGTCCTTTGCCAGCACTTCAGCGTGGATCGTTCCGCCCAAACCTGCTGCTTCGATGGCGTTCTGAACGATATTCAGCAGGGCTCCCTTCATTGACCGCGGTGAGACCAGTTCAACCGCCAGGGATTCCGGGACGTCAACGGTCAGCGCTGATTTCCAGTGAGTACAATAGGGCTGCAACAAATCAGTCACTTCCAGCAGCATCGTACAGAGATCGCAGACTTCAGCGGCGGAGGAACCGCTGTCCACAGACGAATCGGCGCGAAGGGAAACCACAGCCATGACCTGCTCTTCGGTCAGTGCCAGTTGCGCCAGCGCCGTTGTGATCATTCTGTCGTCGGCGGTGCAGTTCCGCTGATGGAGTTGAATGGCCATTCGTGCTCCGGCGATCGAATTTCTAAGCTGATGCGCCAGCCCGCCGGAGAGTTGTCCCAGCAGTTGCAGACGTTCCGCCGTGAGTAACCGTTCACGCAAGGTCCGCAACTGATCAGAGAGCTGGTTGGCGGATGTCATCAGGTCGCGGATTTCATCGTCTCGTCCGGTCACTTCCACCGGGCCGAACTCACCGGATGGAAGGCGTCGAAACAACTCCCGAAGCTGGTCCACTCGACCTGCCACGCGACGGGAAATCAGCATCGCCAGAGCCAGGGCGAGTATCAGAATTGGCAACGCAGCGAGCAGCGGGGGCAACACGGAGTCCTGCCAAAGCAGTCGAAACTCCGTTTCCGGAAGCAGCACGAACAGGGTGCCGGGCCGCGGAGTATGGCTCCGATGGATGGCGGTCACGAGATATTTCCGGGAATCCAGGGAGGCCACATGAAACGATGATTCGCCGGCTCGTGCCACGCTCAGCGCCGCGAGTTTCGATCGCAGTGCCTCCGAAGAACCCATCGTTGACGCAGCCAGATTCTGATCGCAGTCAAGAACAACGACGTCACCGTCGATCATCGCCGCAATGCGTCCGACGACATCGTCAGTCAGCGGGTAAGAGGCATTTCCGATGGCATGAGCAACTGCGTCCATATGCCGGCGCGTTTCCGCACTGCTGACCTCCGCTGCCAGCCATGCACTGACTGCGGTAAACAGAATCACGGCAAGAGTCAGAAGTCCCGCGATGGGAAGGAATATCTGATTGCGAAGCGGCCATCTCATCGTTTCTCGGTCCGGCGCCACTGACACACGTGTCGAGCAGTCAGCTCTTCGTCAGGAGTTTCCAGTATAACAGGCATCCCGGAAGTCACGAGAATTGTTCCTCGCCGTCCGGTGCAGCGACCGCGATGCTGAAATCATCAGTGACGGATTCTCCGTCATGTTTGTCGGATTTCCCGTCGCTGCCGTGATGTCTCACCACAGGCGTCCTGCGTTTGTCCTATTCGGCAGCCGGGAATGGAATTTGCCACTGGTCTGCCGAACGCTGGCGGACAAACCCGAAACTGCTGGAAGAATGGCGACGGGCTTCGGGCGCGAGTCTTTCACCATTTCGATGGTTTCGTGACATCGCGGTCAGCACTCCTTCTTCGGATAACCGTGAACGATTCGGAGTTGCGGAAGGTCTCAATGCCGGTAAAGGCGAATTTCAGACAGCTTGTACGAGATATTGACATGTCAGGTCCCAGAAGCATTCGACGAACGGCGTTTTCGCTGATCGAACTCCTGGTTGTCATCGCAATCATCGCGATACTGATTGCGCTGTTGCTACCCGCTGTGCAGCAGGCGCGCGAAGCCGCTCGTCGAACGCAGTGCAGGAACAATTTGAGGCAGATCGGCCTGGCGATGCACAACTACGCCGACGTTCACGGATTGCTGCCGCCAAGCTACTGCCTCGATCCGACAGGACGCTCCAGTTCCTGGTCAATTCACGGACGTCTGATGCCGTATCTTGAGCAGGGAAATCTTTATAACCAGATCGACCTCAGTGTCGCATGGTCAAACTACCCGGTCATTAGCGGCTTTCGCGTGCCGGGCTATGTGTGTCCCTCGGACCCGAAAGGCGACAATCTGCGGGACACATCAGCCACCGGCAGTACCAGCGGAATATCACTTTATCCTACAACGTATGGCTTCAATTTCGGCACATGGTTGATTTTCGACCCGGCAACGGGACGGGGTGGCGACGGATTGTTCCATCCTAACAGTAGTATCCGAATCGAGCACGTCACGGATGGAACATCCAATACACTGATGGCCTCCGAAGTCCATGCATGGACCCACTACCTCAGGAATGGCGGTCCGGCCGCACCGTATGCGACGCAGGTTCCTCAATCGCCGCAGGACGTGGCGGCAGCAGCCGCGCCGGGCACAACGGACCGCCTGCGTGAAGGCACGGGGCACACGGAATGGGCCAATGGCCATTGTCACCACAGCGGCGTAACCACCACACTGACTCCGAATACATTCGTACCCTTCGAGTTCGACGGAATCACCTATGATATTGACTTCAATTCACAGCAGGAGGGCCGAAATTTACGGCCTTCGTACGCGGCGCTGACGTCCCGCAGCTATCACACGGGCTCAGTCAATTCTCTTTTGGCGGATGGCTCTGTGCGGACGATCAGCAACTCGATCGACTTTGGAGTGTGGCGTTCCCTTGGAACACGGAGCAGTGGCGAGGTTGTCGGTGAATTCTGAACACCGACGACCGATCCGGCGGGTAGCCTGGCTGATTCCAGGAATCCTCCCGCCGGGTGCGGACGACGATCGGGCAAGTGCGAATTCCCAGGGGTTCGAAGCGTCGTCCGTCCGCCGCGAACGGTCGCCCTACGGAACTGCGGACGTGCGCGGCAGTGGCTCTTGGGTCAGCAGCTCTCGAATAGCGGCGGACAGGGCGTTCCACGCTGGTCGGCTGCGGGGAGTGGTCATCAGTGCGCGGACGGCGAAATCGGCGGCCTCCAGCGCGGAGCGCTGCGATTTGTCCGGGCATGCGAGCAGGAACTCCGCCAGCTCGATGTTCGTGCGGCTTGAGAATTCAGTGTAGCCGAACGTCTTCGCGACACGCAGTGCCTGACGATAGCAGTATTCCGCAGCCAGCCAGTCCTGCAGCATTCGGTGGCAGCGTGCTTCGAAGACATGGACCAGAGCGTCGCGGTCGTTGAGTTCTCCCACCTTTCTCCAGTGCTGGATCGCACCCTGCCAGTTCTGGTCCGCTTCGCACGAATATCCCTGCTGCACATGCCAGTCGCCGACGGCGCTCCGGCGGATCGGATCGTCGGGAATTCCGCTGCCGATTTTCAGCGGTTGCGGCTGCGAATCCCAGTGGTACAGCATCCGGTAAGCCGTCGCCAGCAGCCGGCGACCCTGAGGGTCAAACATCGCCCGGAACACAGCGCCGGGATAGCTGGCAGTTTTCAGTGTCAGCAGTTCATTGCCGTCGGCGGCGCGAAGCAACCGGATCAGGCCGTATTCGCCGGTACAAACGACGCGGCTTCCCGTCGGATCGAACGCCACCGACAACGCAGCACCTTCATCCACGGAACGGTGCCAGACTTCCACCGCGACAGTCTTCGTCGGCAGGCGAAGCAGTCGCACAACGCCATCGTCTCCGGAAACGCAAACTTCGTCGCCGGTCGGATTGAACGCCACGCAGCGCAGAGGAGTATCAAAGTTTCCCACAACGTGCGCCACACCGCGCTGCAGATCCACGATGACCGCCTGTCCGTGATCGGTCACCAGGACGACGCGATTTTCATGACTGGCCGAATGGCGGACTCCGTCAACACCACTGTCGATTTCGGTGATCAACGTAAAGTTCGCCGCGTCGTGAACGAAAACCCGTCCGCGGTCATCAACGGAAACCAGGCATTCATCCGCATTGCCGGGCATCGAAGCGTCACGCGGCGAAAAGTGGACTCCCACAACGGGCGATTCATGAACGTCAATCGTGTGCTGCATTCGGCCGGCATCGTTCCACAGACGAACGCTGCGGTCGTCGCTTCCACTGGCCAGCAGCGAACCGCTTGCGTTGTAGGCAACGCAGGTGACGGGTGCCGCGTGCCCCGTCAGTCGGTGAACCCGCCGCCAGCGTTCCAGGTCCACGACCTCGATCTCGTTGTGAATACGGGCGCTGCGACGGTCCGAACGAAGGTCGCCAACCAGAGCAGCCAGGGTGCCTGAAGGATGGACGGCAAGGTCCGTCGGATCCGCAGCGTCGGACATCGTAAGCACCGACCGGACTTCGCCGCTGCGGTCGTGGATTCGAACCCGGGACTCGATCCCGCAGGTGACCAGGAATCGCGAGTCGGGTCCGAACGCCACCTGGTGCGTATAGGCATGAACGGGGTAGTTGGCGGTTTCGCGAAGCGTCAACGGGTTCATCAGCCGGATGGGTGACGTACCTGTCCACAGGGCAATCACCTGTCCGTCCGGACTGAACCGCATTCCGGTTCGGACGCCGGACGAATCAAACCGCGTCTGCAGAAGTTCAAAGCCTGAATCGTGGAATTCCCAGATCTTCAGAACCCCCTGGCCGTCACTCCCATAGCCGGACGCTGCCAGCAGCGACCCGTCAGGGTTGAATTCAACGGAACGTGTGTCCAGTGCGATGGGAAGCTGTTCCAACAGAATTCCGTCCGCACAATCGTGGATGGTGACTCCCAGGTTCCGACTGGCGACGGCCAGAATTCTTCCGTTCGGGTGAAAACTGACGGCATAGGCGCCACCGGATTCCTCCAGTCCCTGACACGTGACGCATCGCTGGTCATCGGGATCGATGCCGAAGATCTTTGCTGTGTGACCGTCCGGCACAGCAACTCGGCGGCCTCCGGGACCAAACGCCGCTCCCCAGTTGGACATTCTGTTTTCCACCGGAAACTGCTTTACAACCCGGCCGGACTGTGAATCGTGCAATATGGCAGTCCCGTGACCGCAGACCAGCAGAGTCCGGCTGTCCGGGCTGAACGCCAGAGACAGCCCCATGCCGTCTTTGGCATACTTCCACTTCTGCCGACCGGTTTCGAGATCCCAGACAATGACCTGGCGGTTTGAGTTTTCGATGTATGATCCTCGCAGCGCGGCGACGAGCATTCCGTTTGCGCTGACTTCCACCCGCCCCTGATTCGGCACGTGGCCGTCGAGCACGGCCGTCGTCGAATTCGCCGCCGCGTTCAGCAGGTCCCACTCCCAGCCGCGATAGTCCGGATCGCATTCCTGAAGAATCCGGTTGCCGACATCCATCGATCCGGACTGGATCTCGCGATCCGCCGCCTGAATCTGCTGGCGATAGAGCCGTTCTTCGGAAACAAGCCGCTGCCGCTGTTGCTCGCGCTCGGCCGATTGGGCGATTTCCGCGGCAACTTTCGCACTGGTCAGTCCGTCTTCCGCTCGCAGCCACTGCCAGAACACGCCGGCGGTTCCCGCAACGATTGTCAGCACCAGCAGAACGCTGAGAGCCGCGATACCCCGATGCCGCATCGCCAGCCGTCCCGCGCGTTCGAGGAAACTGACCGGCCTGGCATGAATCGGAAGTCCCTGCAGAAACCGCTGCAGGTCCTCGCGAAGCCGTGCCGCCGACAGGTATCGATCGCGAGGACTGCGTTCCAGGCACTTCATGCAGATCGTCTGCAGATCGCGGGGAACGCCGGGCCGCAGTTGCCGGATTCCCGGAGGATCCACAGCCTGCATCTGCTCCAGAATCTCCACAACCGATGTGCCGTGGTACGGCGGTCGACCGGTCAGCAGTTCATACAGGATGGCTCCCAGCGAATAGATGTCCGCCGGCGGACCGGCATTCAGTGAACCGCGCGCCTGTTCCGGCGCCATGTAACCGGGCGTTCCAAGGATCGCACCCGTTCGCGTTTGCCGGACCGCGGCTTCCGAAAGATGGCGAGCCAGGCCGAAGTCAGAGATTCGAGGCGATCCGTCTGGGGCCATCAGCACGTTGCCCGGCTTCAGGTCACGGTGGACGATTCCCTGATCGTGTGCGGCTGCAACGGCGGTGGCCAGCGTCGTCACCAGTTCCGCCGCTGCGCGCGGAGCGAACGTTGTGTGACCGAGCATGGTCGCCAGGCTTCCGTCTTCCAGAATTTCCATCGACATGAAGTCGCAGCCGGAATCCTGGCCGACCTCGTAAACCTGCACGATGTTGGGATGCCGCAGCCGCGCGGTCAGTTCGGCCTCCGCATGAAAGCGTTCCCGAGACTCCTCATCGCCGAATGGCCGCAGAACCTTCACAGCCACCGTTCGGTCCAGACCCGCCTGCCGCGCTCGGAAGACGATGCCGGTGGCGCCGCTGCCGATTTCCTCCTGAAGTTCATACTGCCCGACTCGACGGGAATTCGTCAGGCGAGACCAGTGACTGACGGCATCCCGTGAGAGATCAATGCCGGGAATTGTGGAATCGGAATCGACCTCGGCAACGGGCGTCGTCTCGGGCGACTCGGTTTCGCGAAACGCCTCATGGACTTCGAACAGACGTTCGATCCGTTCCGCCCACTGCGGAAACCGTTCGGCGTACTCGTCGGCGCACGGTGAGTCGCCGGCTTCTTCCCGCGCGGTGATTTCGGCGTAGACAAGATCCAGAGCCTGTTCGATATCAGCGGCCGTATCCGGACGCCGAGCCAGCAGGTCTTCAACCGGACGAGCCTTGCCGGAAAGAACCGCGCGGCGCACTTCATCGGCTGCGGAGTCCGGAAAACCGGTTTCTGAGGCGTCGATTGGCTGCTGCTTCATGTCACGGCACGTCCGGGGCGTCCGACAGCCTTCCCAACCCGGCGCCGCGATCGACTCGCCGGGACAGACACAGTTTCACAAGAGACGCCGGATGTTCATACTGTGAAAACTGTTTCGCACGATGCGGTTCACGAATCCGAACATGTCAGGGCCGGGGATTGAATGAACGTCAGCGACCCGCGGTTCGGCGGATGATTTGACAACGGACCGGCGGCGATGGAATCGCCGAATGCGTCACGTCTGCGATGCCGATCGATGGGCCGTTCGAAACGGGAATCCGTGGTGAATTCCTGTTTTGCACCATTCACGCCGGAACCGGACGAGTTTTCCGCAACTGCGCCGACCCGGCGGCGAGAATGAAACTCCGAGAGATCCCGTCTTCCCGAGTTGCCCGTGAACACAGCTCTTGAGTTTCAAAGCCTTCTGAATCGAGCCGCCGACGGCGATACGAATGCGATGGCCGACCTGGCTCGACGCTATGAACCGGAAGTCCGAATTGTCGCCCGCGCGCGGCTGAGCCGGCAACTGCGACCGTACCTGGATTCCATGGATATCACTCAGTCCGTGCATCGAAGCCTGATGACCGGGCTGCGAGCGGGGAAATTCGACATCGCCACGCCGGAGAAGCTGATCGGACTGGCGGTGACAATCGTTCGCCGCAAGATCGCAAAACGCTGGCGAAAACTTCGCCGGCAAACACGCGACAGCCACTTCGGTACCACAGAAATCGACAACGGGCAGCCCGTCAGCACCGATTCCGCCGGAGAACTTGTCGACGCGGAGGATCAGTTCCGGTTTCTGGTCGATGGACTCAGCGATACCGACCGCCGGCTTGTCGAACTGCGAATGGCCGGACATAACACCGCCGAAGCCGCCCGCCGGCTGGGAATGAATCCGGACGTCGTGCGAGTGCGGCTCAGTCGGCTGCGCAGCCACTTGCGTGACCGACTGGATCGCCAGGGGCGCGCGAGGTAGCTCCGGCGATCGCGCAATCAGGTGCTTCTGACCAGGCGTTGACGGCTTTGTCGATCGGCAGATAACATCGCCCGGATGTCAAAGACCGATCACTTGCGAGCGCGGTTCTGCCGGTTGTCGCTTCTGTTGTGCGTCGTCCTGTCAGTTTTTCAGGCGGGAACTCCGTCAGCCGCGGCTGTTGTGCAGCCAAACAACGACCCGGCGGCGCAGACACAGCCTGTCCAGTCGCCGCCGGGGGCTGAAGCGAACCACAGCGGCCGAAACCTGGACCTTCGCGAAATGCTGCGAGCGGGCGGGGCCATCGGCTATCTGATCCTGATGCTGAGTCTGGTGATGGCCGCACTGATCATCGATCACGCGATGAATATTCGTCGCAGCACGCTGATGCCTCCGGGACTGGCGGAAGAAGTTCATCGCCTGCTGGCCGAACGAAACATTGACGACGCCAAAAAGCGATGCGAACAGCATCCGAGTTTTCTGAGCCGGGTGCTGCATGCGGGTCTGGATGAAATCGGTGTCAGCTATGCCGCCGTGGAAAAGGCGATGGAAGATGCCGCCGTGGAACAGTCGGCTCGCCTGTTTCGTCGCATCGAATACCTGTCAGTGATCGGTACGATTGCACCAATGCTGGGACTGATGGGAACCGTCTGGGGCATGATCCAGGCGTTCCTGGAATTCGAACAGAAGGCCAACCCGCAGGTCTCCGAACTGGCGCCCGGAATCTACCGGGCACTGATTACGACGCTGCTTGGCCTGGGAGTCGCCATTCCCGCGCTCAGCGCGTTTGCCGTCTTTCGAAACCGCATCGACGAACTCGCCGCCGAAGCGACTCTGCTGGCCGAACACGTGTTTGCCGACTATCGGCGTCGAGCCAGAAAGAAGCACGGATCGGACCGCGCCACGGAAACTTGATGCGGCATTTGAAATCTCAAATCTCAAATCTGACCTTCCCCATGAAATCGATCCTCATCCAATTAGACACGGATCCGCTGCCAAGCTCATTCGACCGAGTTGTCGCGGTGGATGCGGGTGTCGACCATCTCTTCAGCTACGGAGGAATCAATCCCGATAATGTCACCGGGCTGGTTCACGGAGCCATCTTTACTCGAGGGCCGAAGGATCTGAAACACACGGCAATTTTCATCGGAGGCAGCGATGTCGCGGACGGCGAAGCGTTGCTGAAGAAGGTGTCATCGACGTTTTTCGGGCCGATGCGAGTTTCGGTGATGATGGATTCCAACGGCTGCAACACCACCGCCGCGGCTGCCGTGGTCGCGGCGAAGCAACATCTGTCGCTGGATCAGACGTCGGCCGTCGTCCTAGGAGGAACCGGGCCGGTGGGATTGCGCGTCGCCCAGTTGCTTGCTCACGAAAACTGCGACGTCACGCTGGTTTCGCGGTCGCACGATCGGGCCGCCGCGGCCTGTGATTCCATCGCCGCGAAAGCACCCGGAGCCCGATTGACCCCTGTCGCGGCGTCCTCCGACAGCGAGTTCCTGGACATCTGCCGGGGAAAGCAGCTCGTCGTGGCCGCCGGAGCCGCCGGAATCTGCTTTCTTCAGGAAGGCTCCCTCAGCAGCCTCACCAGCCTAAAGGTCGCTATTGACCTGAACGCTGTCCCGCCGACCGGGCTTGTCGATGTCGCCGCGAACGACAAAGGCACCGAAAAACACGGCGTGATTTGTTTCGGAGCGCTCGGCGTCGGCGGGACCAAAATGAAAGTCCACCGCCAGGCAATCCTGCGACTGCTCGAATCCAACGACGCAGTCCTGGATACGAAGCAGATCTACGACATCGCACTGCAGGTAACGAAATAGCACAACCGAGAACCCTGCGGCGTTTGGGAAAACTGGCCATCTTGGAACAAAACGGCATGCGACTGCGGACACAACAGCGAGTTGAATTCGGCAGGCTGCTATTGTCGGATCCGGGCCGACGCACGAAACTGGCTGGCCAAACGCCGCGTTGGCCCTGGTGGAACGGTGCGGCGAGCGGCTGTGACACGTTCAGGGAACGAACGGGTTGCGGTCGGCGAACCGATGCCAGTCGCGTTTTAAGAGTTCCGGAAGGCCGATCGTCGGCTCGACGCCCTCCGCAGAATGCTCATGGACGAGCCTCACGTGCGTGCCCAGTCTGTCATTCCCGGTCAACTTCGCGCCGCCGCCCTGGTGACGGCGATGCTGTTGTCCGGTTGCCTGTCAATGCCCGCGCGACAAGCGCCGGTGCAGAATGCGCTTGTGATTCCGGCCGGTCAGTTCGACCTGATGTGGGAACGTTCCGTCGCCGTGCTGAACAACTATCATTTCATGGTCGCTCGCGAGAGTAAGCTGGAAGGCCTGATTGAAACCCACTATCGAGCCGGTTCGAATCTGTTTGAGCCGTGGAATCCGGATTCCGCGGATACCGCCAACCGGCTGGAAAGTACGCTGCAGTCAATTCGGCGACGGGTGATTGTGCAGTTTCAGAATACGAGTGCCGATTCGATGACCGTCATCGTTCGTGTCGAAAAGCAGATTGAAGATGTCCCCGGCCTGGC
Organism: Planctomycetaceae bacterium; assembly: GCA_041398785.1. Lineage (NCBI taxonomy): Bacteria > Pseudomonadati > Planctomycetota > Planctomycetia > Planctomycetales > Planctomycetaceae > Planctomycetaceae bacterium. The sequence goes on from JAWKUA010000023.1 coordinate 11,926, forward strand.
AGCGAACTACGAAGGCGGAGCCTCGTTTCCGGAATCCGATCCGCTGGACCGCGATCTGAATCAGGTGCTGGGACAATCGACGCCTTCTCGCTGGATTTCCAGAGGCACGGACCCGGCTTTGGAATCGAAACTGATTCGCGACATTCAGCAGGCCGTTCTTCAGTAGGCTCCTGTCGCGTGTTCTGTTTCACCGATCCCCTGCACGCCGAACGCGACGTCCTGGTCACCGGCGTCGGCCTGGTCACTCCGCTTGGCGTCGGCCGGGAAGAATCGTGGCGACGTCTGCTTGCCGGCGAACGCGGGGGAAGCGATGCGATTCGGTTTGATGACCAATCCGACGCACAACTTCAAACGCTGCTGCGACGTCGCGCGGCGGGAGCGCCGGTTGATCGCTCGCAATTGGCGGCATTGCTGGCGCGGCGAATGGCGGCAGCCGTTGTGTCGACCTCGCTGCCGCCGTGGCAGGCAGACGACGTCCTCATTTCGCTGATTTCGTACGCGGCGCTTGAAGCCTGCGAAGACGCGAACCTGCGATCGCTGCTACACGGCAACACGAAAGCCGGCTGCGTGATCGGCACCAGCAAGAGCAGCCTGGCGCAGATGGAAGCTCAGTGCCGGCTGCTGCAAGACGGCGCTTCCGGGCCGCTGAAGAATGGCGACGGCGACGGTCGCCGATGGGCGAACGTGTTTCGATCAGACGCTCCGCTGCAGGCCGTTCGGCAATTGACGGGAATTTCCGGCCCGGGTTCGTGTCCGGTGGCGGCATGCGCGACGGGACTGATCAGCGTCATTCAGGCCGCGGAATGGGTGCGAACCGGGTTGTGTGACGTGTGCCTTGCCGGAAGCGTGGACGCGTCGCTGAGGCCGTCGGTACTGGCGTCGTTTCATCGGCTGGGTGTGTTGTCGCACGACAGCGACGCGGCGACGGCGTGCCGACCCTTCGATGAAAATCGTGACGGCTTCATCATCGGCGAAGGAGCGGCCGTGCTGGTTCTGGAATCCCGGCGTCACGCGGAACGTCGCGAGGCCACAGCCTATGGCAGACTGCTGAGCGGCGGCTGGCTGTCGGATCCCACCGGCCTGACGCAGATCGACGTGCAGGGCACCGTCGTTTCGGAATTGCTGAAGCGACTCATTGCGGCAATCGGCAACGATGCACACATCGATCACATCAACCTGCATGGCACGGGCACGGAGCCCAACGATCTGGCCGAAGCTCGCGGCCTGAGATCGGCATTTGGCAGCGGGGTTCCCGTTTGTTCGGCGGTGAAGGGCTCCATCGGCCACCTGCTCGGCGGAGCGGGAAGTGTCGAACTGGCCATGACACTGCTCGGTCTGCGTGACCAGGTGATTCCACCCTGCGTCAATCTTCAGACGCTCGACGAACGGTGCGACATTCCGCTGATCGGCGGGCGAGCAACACCACATTCGCAGCAGATTGTGGCCAAGCTGTCACTGGGATTTGGAGGCCATGTGGCGGGCTGCGTGCTCGAACGCACCGCTACGTGACGGCGATCCGCGGCGGAGGTAAATCGCAGGCATCCGTGGACGCTGCGGCAGCGTTCCGGTGCGCCGGGACGGGAAACGTGACGCATCCTGCGTGGTTCGCCGCCTTGCACTCCGTCACGGGCCGGTTACGCTGCGGTCCCCGAATTCTTCAACCGGATCGGGAATCCGGGATCGGCTTCGGGACTGCGGCGACCAATGCCGTTGTCTGCGGTTTTCCGGCCGGTGCTGTCCCGTTTTTTCGAAGTGCGTCTGAGTCGTCCCGCCCGGAACCGCCGCAATGCAGCCCGCGATCGAGTGTGTTCAACTGACCAAGACCTGGCCGGGAAAACCGCCCGTCGAAGCCGTGCGCGGGATCGACCTGCGGATTGAGGAAGGCGAGTGCTTCGGAGTGCTGGGACCCAACGGCGCAGGCAAGACCACGACGATCGAAATCTGCGAAGGCCTGTTGTCCGCCACGTCCGGCGACGCTCGCATCTTCGGACAAAGCTGGGCGGACCATGCGTCAGCGATTCGCGAGCAGATCGGCATTTCGCTGCAGGAAACGCACCTGTCGGACAAACTGACGGTGCTGGAAACGGTCACCCTGTTTCGGAGTTTTTATCGTTCCGGTATAGCTCCGGAAGAAGTCATCGCTGCCGTTTCGCTGCAGGAGAAGACTCACGCCCGAATCAAGGAACTGTCCGGCGGCCAGAAGCAGCGAGTGGCTCTGGCGACGTCGCTGGTTGGCAATCCCCGGCTGCTGTTTCTGGACGAACCCACAACCGGACTGGACCCGCAGTCACGGCGCGAAGTCTGGTCGATCATTCGCAGCTTCCGTGAACGCGGCGGCACGATTCTGCTGACGACTCACTACATGGATGAAGCCGAGCGATTGTGTGACCGCGTCGCAATCTTCGATCACGGAAAGATCCTGGCTCTGGACACTCCCCGTAATCTGATCGCCGGGCTGGGAGCCGAGCATTTCGTCGAATTCACGGTCACCACTGACCAGAGTGCTGCGCTGGACGACGATTTCGGCAGCGACCTTCCGGGAGTCCTGAGCGCCCGAACGGAAGCCAGCGTCCACTGCCTGTCCGTGACTCAGCCCCACGTCGCGATTCCGGCCCTGCTGCAGCGGCTGACCGAACAGTCGGCGGAACTCACCTCCCTGACAACGCATCAGGCATCGCTGGAAGACGTTTTCGTTCACCACGCCGGACACGGGCTGAACGCCGGGGAAACGGCGGTGACCGCATGAAGCAGTCTCTGTCAGTGCACCCGCTGGTCCAGTTATTCCTGGCCCGAGTCCGCGAATTCCTTCGTCAGCCGGAAGCCGTGTTCTGGGCCTACGTCTTTCCGCTGGTGATGGTGATTGCTCTGGGACTGGCCTTTCGCAGCGAACCCGTCGAAGCGGTGTCCGTCGCGGTTCAGGAAGGACCGCTTGCCGAAGCCACCGCCGACCGGCTGCGAAGTGACAAGCGGTTCATCGTGTCCGTTCATTCCGAAGAGGAAGTTCGACGGCGGCTGAGGGTCGGCAGGAGCGAACTGATCGTGATTGCCGACGAAACTCCCGCAGGTCCCGGCTACACGTATCTGTTCGACCCGACGCGGCCCGGCAGCGTCCTGGCTCGCAACACGGTTGACGACACACTGCAGCGCGAGGCGGGCAGGCAGGACGTGGCGGAAACTCGCGATGAGCAGATTTCGGAGCCGGGCAGCCGCTATATCGATTTTCTGGTGCCGGGGCTGCTGGGGCTGGGACTGATGGGAGGCGGCGTTTGGGGCGTCGGCTTTGCCATCGTTGACATGCGGATTCGCCAGTTGCTGAAACGCTTTGTCGGAACGCCGATGAAGAAGTCTCATTTCGTGGCTTCCATGATGCTCAGCCGCATGGTGTTTATGGTGCCGGAAATCGTGGTGCTGCTGGCATTTTCGCGGCTGCTGTTCGGAGTCACGAATCACGGCAGCTACTGGCTGGTGGGACTGCTGGTGGTGCTGGGAGCATTCGAATTCGCGGGGATCGGTCTGCTGATCGCCAGCCGCGCGAAAACGCTGGAATCGTTTTCAGGACTGATGAATCTGGTCCTGGTGCCGATGTGGATCGGTTCCGGAATCTTCTTTTCCGCGGAACGGTTTCCTGCTGTCGTGCAGCCGGTCATCGCCGTGATGCCGCTGACTCCCCTGATCGCCGCCCTGCGAAGCGTGATGCAGGAAGGTGCCGGCATGACCGAAATCCTGCCGCAACTGAGTCTGGTGGCAGCGTGGGGCGCGATCACGTTTGTGCTGAGTCTGAAGCTGTTTCGCTGGGAATGACACCGCCGGACACAGCGACGTCGCCATACCGCCGAGCACCGTTTTCGCCCGCGTCACGGCAGAATGGCATATTTTCAAAAACAGATTTGTGTATGATTCCGCTGCCGTTCGTAGTTTTGCCAGACGACATTTCCGCGGACAGAGCACATTTTTCAACAAGAATACGAAAGACCTGGACGGAGTAACCTATGAGTAAGTTCTTTTCAGGAATAACGGCTGTTGCGTTCGCCGGCCTGCTGGGCATCTCCGGATGTCAGCAGGAAGCGGGTACTGCTTCAACCGGCTCCAGTGCGGCAGCAGACCCTGGTTCACCGGCACCCGGCACGACGGCGTCAAGCCCGCTTCCTCCGGGCACATCGGTTGAAGCCACTCCGGCGGCCGGCACCCGGGCGACGGCAACAACGGCCACACCCGCGTCCAGTTCAACAACATCCGACCGTTCCGATGCCAACCTCCCGAAGCCGGACCTGAACCCGGGCGACGCAGCTCCTCAGATTTCGATTTCGAAATGGGTCCAGGGCAAGCCGGTCGAGAAGTTTGAAGGCGGCCAGATCTACGTCGTCGAATTCTGGGCGACATGGTGCGGCCCGTGCCTTCAGGCCATGCCTCACATGAGCGAACTGCAGCAGCACTATGGTGACAAGGTGCAATTCATCGGCATTTCCAATGAAGATGACGAAACCGTTGGCACGTTCATGGAACGCAAGTCGCATCTGGGAAAGGTCTGGTCGGAAGTCCTGAGCTACCGAATTGCGCTGGACCGAAACGATGCCACAAACACGTCGTACATGCAGGCCGCAATGCAGAACGGTATCCCGTGTGCTTTTATCGTGGGACGAACCGGCAATGTGGAATGGGTTGGTCATCCGATGACCATCGACGAGCCGCTGCAGGCCGTTGTTGACGGTACCTGGGATACCGCTGCCGCTCGCGCTGAATTCATTGAAGAAAACGCCCTGGAACTCATGCAACAGCAGATCAACATGGCGGCTCAGGAAGGCGACTTCAAGAAAGCACTTGGCCTGTGCGACGAGGTGGACCGGCTGTTCTCCGGCAATGAGGAACCGCTGACCTTTATGCGAATTCAACTGCACGCCATGTCCGGCGACACGGCGGCGTTGCAGAAGTTTTCCACGGAAACCGTCGAGAAGAACTTTGAAAAAGTAGAAATCCTGAACGCCGTCGCATACGCCCTGGCAAACTCCTCAGAACTCCCGGAATCCGTTAAGGCGCTGGCTGTAAAGGCCGCCCGTCAGGCTTCGAAGCTGAGCGACGACAAGGATCCCAACGTGCTGGACACGCTGGCGACAGCCCTGCACGCCAGCGGTGACCTGACCGGAGCTGTCGAGGCCATGGAAAAGGCCGTCGCCGGCGCTCCTGGATACGCCATGTTCGAACAGAAACTCGATAACTATAAAGCGGATGCCGCAAAGGCCGCCGACGGCAAGTAGCTGTCGTCGCTCGAAACCAAAAGCGGAACCGCATCACTCAGAAGGCGGCAGGACTCAGTGAGCCCTGCCGCCTTTTTTACGAACAGGGCTTGCGAATCGAATGAGCACTGAATCGCCATCGACCGTTGATATCCTTCGGCGCGTCATCGCCGGCCGCCGCAGCATCAAGCCGTCGGAGTTTCGTGAGGACCCGATTCCCGACGATATGATTCACGACATGCTGAACAACGCCAACTGGGCTCCCACACACGGCATGACCGAGCCCTGGCGTTTCTTTGTCTTCTGCGGTGACGCTCGCCGACGGCTGGGCGAATTCCTGGCGGACGTGTACGACGGAATGACACCGCCGGAATTGCGAAAACCCGCCAAAGGTGACCAACTGATTTCCAACGCGTGCCGGTCGTCTCACGTCATCGCCATCGCGATGCGGCGGCAGGTCAGCGAGAAGATCCCCGAATTGGAAGAAATCGAAGCCGTCGCCTGTGCCGTTCAGAATCTGCACCTGACGGCGACGGCATACGGAATCGGTGGCTACTGGTCGTCGGGGGCCGCAATCTGCAGCAGTGCTTTTCGCGACCATCTGGGGCTCGGTGAAAAAGACCGCGTACTGGGACTCTTTTACCTTGGTTATCCCGCCAATGGCTGGCCACAGGGGAGTCGCACCCCGTTTAAGGACAAGGTCACCTGGCTGCACGAGTAGCCGCACCGCTTCACGCCCGCCGGCGTGCAACAATCCTTTCGGTCCGCCGTTAATTGTCCGACGCAGATGATGTTGACGGCGGCAGCTCCGTGATCCAGCGAGCCAGCAGCGCCACCGCGCGCTGGTCAACTTTCGCGGTCGCCAGTTGAGGCATCTGACCTCGGCCGCGGATCGTCATGCGGTGCAGCAACACGGATTGTTCGGGCGAACCCGGCGCCACAAGCTTCGCATCAGCGATGCCGAATTTGTCGTGCAGCGGCACCACGTCGATGATGTTGGCTCGTTCCAGGCTGGATGCGAAATCGAGCTTCATCTGAGCATTCCCGCCACCGGCTTCCACGTGACACTGCGCGCAGTTGGAATGCAGATACGATCGAACCCGCGACGTCAGATCGGCGGTTTCGTCGTATGGATCCGGCAGGCGATCAAGCTTGTCTGCCGATTCCGCAAGCAGCGACGATGCAGCCGGCGCGGTGCGCTGTCCTTCCGCGGCATCACCGGCCGCACCGTTCAATTTCAGGACACCCAGCCATTCGAAGACTTCCAGTTGATTCGCAGCAACGCCGTCGTAGTCGTGAACTCTGTTGAGCTGCAGCGACGACAGCCCCAGAACAAACTTTGCCGCTCGGCTGTGACAGACCATGCATTCGGTTCGGCTGGGAAACCGCCACGGCTGTTCGGTGGCCGTGCCGCCGGCATCCGAAACCTGGAAGACCGCGTCACGGCCTTCTTTGTCGACAAGAAACGCGTCGGTTTGCTCATCGTTCCACGCGTACGAATACCCAAACCATTCGCCCTGCTGCCTGACCAGAAACCGCGTTTCCACCCAGCGACGCGATGCGGGATCGCCTTCACGCTGCTCCAGGGCGAACGACTTCACGGTGACGGTGCCGTCCGGAAAATCCCAACTGCTGCCGGTTTGAAAATCGATCTGAGTCGGCCGCTCGTCGCCGTCCACGGTCATCGTCGGCGGTAGATAAACGTACCGGCTCTTGATGCTGCCGTCGGACCACAACGGTGAATTCACCGAATACGGAATCACTCCGGGATGCACTTCGTGACCGGCGACGGATGCGAACAGCCCGCTGTCACTCAACTTCTTTGGAAAATTCTCCGCCGCACCGGCCGGCGCGGGATTTCGTTCGAATGTGTACAGACCGCCGTCGCTGGCCTTGTGGTCGACAATCAGCAGTTCACCATCCGAATCGATGGCAAACGCGGCGATCTGCAGTGTTGTGTCGGCCAACTCCTTGTGCCACATGACGCTGCCGCCACTCACCTTCGCTCCCCAGATCTTTCCGGTGGAATAGTCGCCGTAAATGTAGGCTCCCGCCAGTTCCGGAAATCGCTCGCCGTAGTACACGACTCCGCCGGTCAGCGATCGGGATTCGGAATGAGGATGCTCCAGCGTCGGCTTGACGTGCGGTGTCGGGCCGAGTTCGCGGTTGGCATAAAACACGTGACTGCCTTCGTAAACGCTCCAGCCGTAGTTGTCGCCCCGCTGAACAAGATACGCCTGTTCGTAAAGATCCTGACCGTTGTTTCCGACCCACAGGTCACCGGTTTTCGGATCAACCGTCATGCGCCACGGATTGCGGAGTCCATAGGCCCACGTTTCGGGACGAACGCCGTCCTGTCCGACAAACGGATTGTCGGAAGGCACGCTGTACATGCGGCCGTCGTCGGGATGTTCGACGTCGATGCGCAGCACCTTGGCCAGCAGATGATCCAGTCCCTGGCCGGTCAGATTCGTGTCGGAATCGCTGGTACCGTCTCCGCTGGTGACGTACATCATGCCGTCGAGCCCGAACGCCATCGCAACACCGTTGTGACCATCGGACAGCCACGAAATGATTTCCACGGCGGATTCCGGATCGACGGTATCCGAATCGCGATCAACCGTCAGTCGCGTAATCATGCAGTACTTTTCTCCACCCGCTTCCTTTGCCGCGTTCCAGCCGAGATACACGTAGCCATTGTCCGAATATTGCGGATGGAAACAGATGCTGTAGGCCAGCCCGTCGTGCGGAAAGTCGTACAGGGTCTCGACTTCGCCGGATACAGGATTGTCGGTTGTTCGAATCAGTCGAGTCGGCCCGGACGACCACTTCTGATCCAGCAGATACAAACGACGACTGCCTGGCTCGTTGACGGCTACAACAGGAAACGTCAGCGACAACTTCGGCATCGTTCGCGTGGCGACAAATGGCAGCGGTGGTTCGGGTGAACCGGCGACTTTCGACGGCACGCGATTCCAATTCTGCTTCAGCAGCGTCAGTCGATCCGATGTTGCGTCACCGTCAACATCGGCGATGTCGCGGCGCTGCGGGCCGATGAACTTCAGAAGCGCAAACTCTTCATAGTGATGGAAGTTCGGCTTCTCCTGTGAAGCCAGCGGCGCGCAGGTGGAAAGTTCCGGGCTGTCTCGTCGACTGGAGCGGTCGTAACGACACAGAGCGAACCGCCACTGTTCATCGACAACCGGCCGGCCTCCGGTGCGATTCAGATCCGACCACGGAATGCGGCCTTCGACAGTCCAGCCTTCGTCGGTGTCCGTCCGAACGTTGAGTGTGCCTCTGGTGACAACCTTCGCGTCAATGTGAAAGGTGCCGTCGTCCACCGATTTTTTGAAGCCGCCATCAAAGCGTTTTGGCAGGAATTCGTCCTTAACGGTGCCACCCGCCCACAACTGGAAATTGTAATATCCCGGCTTATCTTCGGCGGGCTTGAAGAACAATTCGAAGACATCCCCGCGCCAACTCATGAATGGCCCGTCGTCGCCCGCGTCCAGATCGTCGTCGTCCATTTCGGCAAAGAAGTACAGGTACTGCCGATCCCATAACAGCCGAGCCTTCGTTGCCGCACGAGCCGGACGCGAATCCTGCTGAAGCCACGGCAGGTAGAAGTGATCGATTACGTCCGCCCGCTGCCAGGCAGCATCATCGGCCACGCCGTCGATCGTCGGTGCTTCGCCGGCGAAGCGGCATTCAAATTCCGACCGGACGTCTTCACCGTGCGCAGCGGATGCGACGACGCAAATCAGACAGCCGAAAACGATTGACCACAATTTCGAAACGAAAGTCTTCACGACGCGCTCCTGTTGGGATTCCGAGCGGCATTCGGCTGGTGAGCCTGGCCGAAACGATGATATCGCTGACACGTCCGAGTCGCCACAGACGGGATTTCTGCAGCAGCCTGCAGCGTGATTCACCGTCAATGCTGCGGGTGTCGTTTGCAACACCGTCTCCCGAATGTCAAACTGCCGCGCGGCGCGACGGAATGCGACTGTGAATCACATCTCTGACATCGCCGCGGGCACTGCCGAATGCTTTCCAGACTTGCAACTTACACCCTGCTGGGCATCGAAGCTCGCTCGGTTGAAGTGGACGTCGACATCTCCCCGGGCGCACTTCCCAAAACAATTCTTGTCGGCCTGGCCGAAGCTGCCGTCAAGGAAAGCACTCACCGCATCGAACGGGCTCTGGTCAACAGCGGCTACGGTCGCCCGATGGACCGTGTCGTCATCAATCTGTCGCCCGCCGATCTGCCCAAGGACGCCGCGTCGCTGGATCTGCCGATTGCTCTGGGGCTGCTGATTTCCGACGGGCAGATCGAACCGGATCCCGACATCAAAGCCGTCTACGTCGGCGAACTGGCGCTTGACGGCAGCCTGCGTCCCGTCAAGGGCGCGTTGTCGATGGCGCTGGCCGCGCGAGCCGCCGGGAAGACTCACATCGTCGTCCCCACGGCCAACGCGATGGAAGCCGCCGTCGTTGATGGCATCGACGTGATTTCCGTCGGCATGCTGGCCGAAGCCGTTGGATTTCTGACCGGTCAACTGCCGCTGGAGCCCGTCGTGTTCAGCTGGGATCACGCTCGCACCAGCTTCGGCCGCTATGACATTGACTACGTCGACGTCAAAGGCCAGGAAATGGCCAAACGAGCCGTCACGGTCGCCGCGGCGGGAGCTCACCACATTCTGCTGATCGGAAGTCCGGGGACCGGCAAGACACTTCTGTCGCAGCGCATCTGCACGATCCTTCCCGAACTGGAACCGGAAGAGAGCCTGGAAACAACTCGCATCTACAGCGCCGTCGCAATGCTGGAACCCGGCCAGCCGCTGTTGCTGAGACGTCCGTTTCGGTCGCCGCATCACACGATCAGCGAAGCCGGCCTGGTCGGCGGCGGCAGCATTCCTCAGCCGGGAGAAATCAGCCTCGCTCACCACGGCATTCTGTTTCTGGACGAACTGCCGGAGTTCAACCGCCGCACTCTGGAAGTCATGCGGCAGCCGCTGGAAGATCAGTGCGTGACGATTTCGCGAGCGATGGGCAGCGTGACGTTTCCCGCCAACCTGATGCTGGTCGCGGCGATGAACCCGTGTCCGTGCGGCTTTCGAGCCGACCCGAAGCGACAATGCACATGCAATCCGCTGCAGGTCGAACGCTACCTGAGCCGCATCAGCGGGCCGCTGCTGGATCGCATCGACATTCACATCGAAGTGCCGCCCGTGCCGTTTCGCGAACTGTCCGACTCCACGGAAGGCACATCCAGCGCGACGATGCGGGAACAGGTCGAGTCCGCTCGCCAGCGCCAGGCCGCTCGCTTCAAATCGTCAGGAACGCGAGTCAACGGCAAGATGAAACCACCGCAAATTCGAAAGTTCTGCAAGGTGGCCGGCGAAGCCGAACAGATGCTGAAAGCGGCGATGGAGGAAACCGGTCTGTCGGCTCGCGCACACGACAAGATCCTCCGCATCGCTCGCACGATCGCCGACCTGGACGACAGCGAACACATCCAGGCTGGTCATCTCAGCGAAGCGATCAACTATCGCACGCTGGATCGCAACTACTGGCAGCAGTAATGATTGTCGAAGGAATCCTAACCAGCGTCGACAGCGCCGGCACGCTCAACGTCGCTCCCATGGGACCGATCGTGCATGGCGATTTTGAACGACTGACATTGCGTCCGTTTCAGACATCGACAACATTTCGCAACCTGATCGAAACCGGTTGCGGCGTGTTTCATGTCGTGGACCGCGTTGACCTGATCGCGAAGGCAGCGATCGGACGACTGGACGAAAATCCGCCCACCGAACCCGCTCGCGCGGTCAACGGCCGAGTACTGCAAGACTGCTGCAGGTGGTTTGAATTCCGCATCACGGACCGCGACCTGTCCGACCAGCGTTCGGTGCTGCACGCCGAGATCGTTCATTCACAGCAGCGCCGCCCGTTCTTCGGCTTCAACCGAGCTCGCCATGCGGTGATCGAAGCAGCGATCCTTGCAACTCGAATTCATCTGACAGGAACCGAACCGGTGCTGACCGCGTTCGAAACGCTGCACTCAGCGGTCGACAAGACCGGCGGCGAAGAAGAACGTCAGGCTTTCGAGTTGCTGCAAGATTACGTCACCCACTGGTCGAACTCGCAGCATCCAGGTGCATGTCAGGATGCCAAAGCCATTTTTCAGCCACCGGAACCGGAAGGTCTCCAACGCATCAGCGACTCCGAGCAAAAGCACGAGGTCTGAATGCCGCTGTTCATCGTCGGATTGCGGATCGCAGACCGGCGAGCCACACTGAGTGACGAAGCCGCTCGATGCTTGTCACATTGCATCAGAAATCAACCGGCGCGCCAGGTACAGTGCGCTGGCCCTTGTGTTTTGATGTGTGGCACTGGCTGTGCCGGTGCGTTCGCGATGCTGAAACCACCCGCACAGCCAGTGCCACACAACTCTTCCAACCAGTGCTGACAAGGCACCAGGCGAATTCCCTCCGTTTCTGCCGCCCGAAACAACCCGGGACTCTCGACACCAGGACGAGGAGCGTCGAATGGCCACGTTGCTGCGAGACCCTGTACGGGCACCCGTTCCGAGGATGTTCCGAACGCACCGTCATCGCTCACCGGCGGCTTGCAGATAGCCGAGTGATTCCAGGAACATGTCCAGTTCACGGAGGGTTCGGTAGTAATCCTGAGTCGCGGCGGCCCGTTGCTGGCCCTGCCCGCGGCCGGGATTGAAGAAGCCGTGAGGACGGCCTTCGTAGGCTTTCAGTTCGCAGCGATTTCCGGCGGCTGTCATGCGGTCGCGAAACAGTTCGACGGAAGCAAACGGCACCGCTTCGTCGTTCGTTCCGTGAAAGATGATCGTCGGCGGCAGGCCGGATCTCACAAACCCGATGGGCGAGATTTCTTCCGGGCGTCCGTCCGCTCGTTCGCGAATGGATGCCGCCTTGTCCGGTGGAAACAGGTTCTCTGCGCCTTCGATCGGAGCCAGTGCCACGGCGGGATTGAACAGCACCAGTGCGTCCGGCATGGAACTGACGTCGGTGTGGTCACCGTCTTCGAATCCCGGCACCAGAGCCGTCGCCGCGGCCAGATGTCCGCCGGCCGATCCGCCTCCGGCCGCGATCCGGTGCGGGTCAATTCCCAACCGGTCAGCGGACGCTCGCAGCCAGCGAACGGCTGCTTTGGCGTCACGGACACAGTCCTGAGGAAACACGCCCTGACGCGACTTGACTCGATAGTCGACAGAAACTGCCACCATGCCGCGCTCTGCCAGATGGCGACACTGAGGCAAAAACTGACCGGGCGTTCCCGCGTTCCAGCCTCCTCCGAAAAAGAACACTATCGCCGGTCGTCGTTCCGTCGGCTGATGATCCTTCGGCTGAAAGATCCACGCCTTCAGTTCGGTGTCCCCGACGGTTCGGTAAGTCTCCACCGTCGCTCCCGGCATTTCCGGCGGATAACTCCAGCTTATCAGCGGTTCCTCCACGACGCTCTCCGCCGACGATTCCGACACGGCTGCGGCTTGTTGACCGTTCACCGGTGCTGCAACAACACAAAGGAATACGAATGCCAAATGGATTCTGATCGTCATCACGATGATTCTCCTTCCGCGGGAATGGGCTGGCGACGGCACGACTGTAGCCGGGCAGGTGCTAAATGTCAGTCGCAGCCTTCGAAGCGGAAGTGCCGTTCGTTCCTGGCACCACTTCGCTTGCACCGCCTGACCTGGTGCGTGGCTTCACACGCGACCCGACGAACATCGCGTGCCGATGGTTCAGTGAGCCGGTTGCTGTAGAATGCCCCTGGGTGTTGAGAGCCAGACGATGGCGGCTGGATTGGGACAAAACGCATCAGGCATTTTTTTCTCGGCCCCCCCCCTGGCCGAGTGGTCGTTTCCAGATCACGACGAACGGTGCTGCTTCTGGTCCAATGGTCGTCACCGTACGCGTGCCACGACGGACGCTGTGCCGCAGCGATGTGAGTTCAGCTTCTGTCTCCATCTTATCTCACCCACGAACGCCAGTTTCGTGGCAGAGGCGCATCGTCAGGAATCGCCAGCCAGAGTCGTTCATCGTCTGGCTGGCGGCGAAATAAGTGGAACTCCAGTGCCATTCTTCCGCCATCTTGATGAAATTCAGTCCCACGGAATTTCGTTCGACGTATCTCATCATTGTCAGCAGATGGCCGTCGGACTGCACCGGATTCGACTTGAATCGCCCCTGATACAAATGCCCGGTCCCGCCGGTTTCGTAGTGAGCGTGCCAGCGCATCGTGTGCCTGACAGCCAGGCGACGGAAGAATTCGCTGACCTGATCGCTGGTTTCAGGCCGGACAACAAAATTCCAGTGATTCGGCGGGCCACCATGGCATAAATCGGCAGCAGCACAATTCCCCATGTCTCTGCGACGACACGTAAGAACGCGGCAAAGTCTTCCGGCTTCTCAGGAATCGTCCGCCGCGCCACCGCTCGATTCAGAAGGTGGAACAATTCACCTGCCGGACAATTACGTTTTGTGCGTGCCATCGCGGAAGTCGAACAAGCCGCGACACAAATTAGAAGAGAGCTGACGCCTCAATGGTCTGAGCCACTTGTGAGCGGAAGCTCCTCAAGATGACGTTGAATCCGGGCCCGATGCGTTTCGGCGAACGCCTGCCGCATGTGCGGCTGGGTCCATGCTTCAAGGGCCGCGGAGACCAAACCCGTCACCGTGGCGATTCCGAGTTCCGGAGAGATTCCCAATGCGTGGTACAGCGTTTCGAATGATCGCAAAGTCACTTCGGAAAACCTGCGGATGCCGCCGAGCGACAGAGCAAGCTGTTCTTTGCCAGGTCGGAAGTAACAAATCGTCGACACGATATCGTAGGCTGGCGACAACTCCGCGTTTCTGCGGTCCGGGTAAATGACGGAAAAATTCTTCAGATGGGCATCGCCGTTTCCGCAAATCACTGTGAATGCAATCTGCCGGAGGAATTCAGCAGCGCTGTTCGGAGCGATCCACGAAATCACGCGCCCGATGTCTTCATAGCTTGAGTGATATTGCCGGTCGCCTGGCGGGCGATCGAGAATTTGACCGAAGTCTTCCATGTGGATTCGACCTGTTGTCGAGCGATCGAAGCGGGCGATGGTGAAGACCGCACCGTTTCCCGTCGGCATTCCGTCCGGAATCGCATCGAACTCGTCGGATCGTCGAAGCTCGAAGTCGGGCACGCTGACACCGGCTGCCCTGGCCCAGTTCATCGTCGCGAATTCACACTCGGGCAGGCCCGGATATTCTGGCGCGTCAAACTTGGCAATGCATGCGACGCCGTCACCTTCGGCCGAGGTTGTGAGTCCCCGCCCCGAAGATCGAGCGGACAGTTTCCACTGCGCACCCGCAAGCGAGAATTTCAGGCCTGGAACTGCATCGTCTGACTGCGCTGGTGGAGGTAATTCTGAACCCCGGCGCGCCAGCGGTGACTCAGTGGGGGTCAACACGACCGCGCCCGGCATGTCGCGGCCAAGATATTGCAGCAGCGAGAAATCATCCTGCTCGTCAATGCCCAGTAGTCGTGTGCGCCAGGTTCGCATCACGCCCTGCGGCAGCAGGTGAGCAAACCAGCAGACTGGTCCGTCTACGCAGATTGGATGGGGCAAACGGTCTTCAAACAGTTGCCCGAGGACGGGCCGATCCGGGAGCAGCCGCGACACATAACTGTCGGAGAACGTGAACTGCTGAGCCTCATTGGGCAACGCTTCCAGCGTTCCAACTTCCACTTCGCCGACTTCGACCTTCAGCGCATTCATCAGAAGTCCGCTATTCGGTCGCCGACGCGACGAGAGGTTCATTCGTCAGGCTGCGCACGGACGGCCGGATATCAACCGCTTCTCCAATACGATCAGCGATGAATCGCGGCAGATAGTCCAGAAGGATTCCGCGCCGGCACTTACGAAACTCTTGCACGCTTCCGGCTAACGCGAACTGCACCGCGTCCTCCGACAAGAGAAACGATGCCTGATTGTACTTGTCAGCAGATATCGGTTCGTGCGCCGTCATCCCGTCGAGACGGATCACAATATCAGTCCCGAGCGTGTCCTGCTGACCAACCAGCAACGGTCTGTAGAACTTCGCGTGCAGCGCGTCTTCCGCCGACGTTGATTCGTCTGAGTCGGAATCGGCTTCCGGTTCCTCGCCGGCGAACAGAGTGGGCTGTTCGAGGGCCGCGGGAGAATCACTTCGACGCGGTCCGGCGGCCAGTAACGCCAGAATGAAGATCTTCGAAGCCGCACTCTTCAGGCTGATCTTCTGGTCAATCTTCTCGATCGGGTTCTTCGCCAGCGAGTCAACAGTCACGTCGCCGAGCGTCCGGATGAGTCCGGCCATCGTGGCTTCCGCGTCAACTCCGCTGCGGATCTCGTTCACCAGGCTGCCGACTTTTGCGTCGGAAGAATCTTCGTGCCGGCCCGACAGTGCTCCTCTCCAGATCCAGCGTGCGGCAAGCTGGTCGGCGCGGGAATTCTCGGCGGGGAACTGATCGTAGAACGCGGACAGAATGTACAGCGGAAGCCGATAAGGCATCAGTTTGAAGACCGGGATTCCGGCCCAGCTTGTGATCGTCGTGATCGCGCGCCGAACGGCTGCTTCCGTCCGTTGAATCAAATTGTCGGGCAACAGATTCTCCGATCCGACTTGATCGGCTGTCATCGGATGACAGATGGCCTTCAGGCATCGCAGAAACAGATCTTCGTCCAGAGTTCCGAAGCCAAGATCGAACAGGCGGGCGACGGCACTTCGAATCGGCTGTTCACCTTCATGACCGTACAACGCCTCAAAGATCTCAGACTCGCGCATGCCGATTCCGCCGGTATTGGCACGAGTGAAGATCAGACGCAGCACCTCGTCATTGGCACCGTCGACGATATAGGCGGGAACTTCGTATTCACGAACGGCTTTGCCCAGTTCAAGAGCGCGGTCCACCAGGTCTTCACGTTCCTCGGCGTGAGGCCAGTTCCGAATCCACTTGAGCTGTTTGACGGAATCGCTGAGCACATTCAGCGGAATCCATGCCGGTTCCGGTTCGCGTCGCTGCAATACTTGAAACGTCTGCTTCTGAAGGTCGTACCAAACAGCCCAATAATCGCGTTTCGGAGCGAGTTCCTTTCGCAGCAGGGCCGCAACCAGTGCCGTGAGCCGCTGCTGGCCGTCGACGACCCACAGGGCCGCGTGCTGGGCGTTCACCCGAAAGTTGACGGGGCCGAACGAGACACTTCCGCCCGGAGCGGTGTCGCGTGAAAGCAGCAGATCGCCAATCGGAAAACCACGACGAATGGAATCGAAGAGTTCCAGGACGTTCTTCGTTCGCCAGCGCAGCGGCCGTTGAAAGTGTGGGATGCGCAGGATTCCTCGACGGGCTTCATCGAGCAACTGCTCGACACGAAAACCGCGTGCTTCCGGGCGACGGTCGAGTGCCGGGATCTGTTGTTCTGGAGAGGCAGTCATTAAGGAAGGACACCGCAGCTTAAGACAGGGTTCGACGGACGCGGCAACGATAGTCGATTTGCAAGCCATCGTACACAGCCGGAACTGGTCGTGAATGCCGGATCGTAACCGGGCTGGCAGGCTGTAGAAGGCCAGAGGTTTTCCGAATGAGGATTCAGGCTGTTACGGCAGACATTGCACTTCTGCGTGCGAGTCCATCCTGCCACGCGGACCGACCAACATCATGATTTCCGCATCGCAGCTTTGCTCCGGCGGCATGAAGAATTTGGTCTGGTCCGCCGGATACGTCACGCGTTCCCGACCAGTTCAGCGAGACGCTGCCAATGCCCGCGGCGATTTCACGGTATTCGCCACAGCGCAACCTCACAGAAGCCTCTCCCCCGACCAGCGATCGTGGCCAGCGTGCTGCCGTTGCGGGAGAAGACGGCTCGGCGAACACCGCCGACGTGGTGGTGGTCGGCACAGAACAGTTGCCGACCTGTTTCGACATGCCAGAATCTCAGGCTGCCGGCTTCGCTGCCGCTGACCAGAGTGCGACCGTCCGGCGCGAACGCCAGAGCGCGCTCGTCCTGACGACTGCCTGACAACGTGTGCAACACATCACCGCTTTCTACATCCCACAGTCTGATTGTGAGGTCTTCTCCGGCCGAAGCGAGAATTCTGGAATCGGCCGAAAAACACAGCGCCCGGACGAACCGGCGGTGACCAGTCAACCACCGTGCGGCCGCGTCCGACCTCAGGTCGTTGATCTGCACCTTCACGTCAGATCCCCCGCCGACACCTGTCGCCAGCCAGCGGCCATTCGGCGACACCGCCAATGCGGAACATGTGTTGCCAGCGAATGGAATGACGCCGACAACGCTCCCGTCGACAGGATTGAGCTCCCTCACTGCCTGAAGTCCCTGCAGCACAAACAAACTGCGACCGTCGTGCGAAAACGCCAGGTCGACAATCGTCACGCTTAACGGAAGCTGCCTTTGCCAATGTTGGGCACCGTTTGAATTCCAACATCCCAATTGTCCCGCTGCATTCGCGACGACGACTGACTCACCGTCGGGCGCAAAACGCAGGTGAGAGACGCGGCCGTCGAATTCCGGCGGGCGATCGCATGTCGACAATTCGCGGCGCGTGGCGACGTCCACAATCCGGAATAATGGATCGTCGCCGCACAGCACCAGCCGCTTGCCGTCCCCGGACAAATCCGCAGCGGACAGGTTTGGGTCATTCGGAAATGAAAACCGGCCAGGATCCCCGTGAGAAATCGCCTGCCGCCAGTGCCACAGCCGAACGGTTCCGTCGCGGCTGGCGGACGCCAGAGTTTCACCGTCCGGCGAGAATGCCAGCGACCAGATGTCCTGATCGTGGCCTCGCAGCACACCCAGTGCCTGCCCGCGCGGTCCCAAAGGCGAATCGTCAGGTCGCGGCTGGCGGTTGCCAGCGTTTGTCCGTCGGCGGACGCTGCCATCGCCAGCACAGTATCGTTATGTCCCGACAGAATCTCCCAGAGACGGGCATCCGCGCGGCCGAATCGAACTGTCCCGTCGCGGCTGGCCGTCACAAGCAACTCGTCATTTTGCAGCAGGGCGATATCGCCGATTTCCCCAATGTGATCCTCGCGGTGATGCAGCAAGGTCAGCATCGCCGCATCGCGAACGACGAATTCGCCGTTGCCGTGACCGACTAGCAGCCGGTGACCATCGGACGTGAGCTGCAGACTGGTAACGCCGTCGGCGGCTGTTTCCAGCGTGTCGAGAATCGCACCAGTTTCTGCGTCCCAGACGTGTATGTCGTCGCTTCGCCCGCCTGAGAACAGACGCCGGCCATCGGGCGAGAACGCCAGCTCATAGATACCGTTTTCTCCGTCGGTGAGCAGTACCAGCGAACAACTTCCGTCGGCGGGATTCCAGATTCGAATCGTCCCGTCATCCCCGGCAGACGCAAGGACGTCACCTCCCGGCGAAAACGCCAGCATGTTCACGTCGCCGACATGTCCGTCGAGCGACAGCAGTTCCTGTTTTGAAGCGGCGTCCCAGAGCTTCACCTGGCCGTCCTGCCCTGCCGTTGCGATCCAGCGTCCGGCGGGATCGAACCGCACACACGTCACGCCTCTGCGATGCCCCCGCAACGTGACCCACAGCGCTGGTTCCTCGAGCAGCGATTCGAGTGCAAACCATTCGAAGCCGCGCAGATCAGACTCGGCCGCGATCGGGTCGCCGGCAGCCGGGTGGGATTCGGCTTCGCCGGGACGCCAGCGGTTCAGGTATTCTCGAAACCGCGGCAACTGAGCGTTCTGCCATGCCTGCCACGCCAGGCCGATGTCGTCCACGTACGCCTGCAGTTGAGCCATGCGTTCGATGCGTTCAGTTCGCTGCCGCATCACATCCAGCCGCCGGTGATGTTCCTTCCATGCGAACAGTCCGCTAGCCGAACCGACGATCAGCAGGGCGGCCAGCGCCGCGGCGAACGGCCGACGTCTGGCCCACTTGACTGTCCGCGCGAACACGCTGGTCGGGCGAGCCTGAATTGGCTGGCCTTCGAGAAATCTGTTCAGGTCATCCGCCAATGCCTGCGCGGTCTCGTACCTGTCCAACGCATCACTTCGCAGGCATTTCAGGCAAATCACATCCAGATCCGCCGGTATACGACGACACAGTCGCGAGGGTGGCGCGATTTCGACCGAACCAATCAGCTTCAGCGTCTCGAGCGGCGAATCGCCGACGACCGGCACTTGCCCGGTGAGACATCGGTAAAGAACCACTCCCAGTGCGTAGATGTCCGTCCGCTCGTCGACTGGCTTCCGACCGTCTGCCTGTTCGGGAGCCATGTACTCCGGTGTGCCCTTGATGATTCCGGACTCCGTCGGCTCGTCCTGCAGATGCGGCAGGACACCGTTCAGCGACTTCGCCAGCCCAAAGTCCGCAAGTTTCGGGACAAACCAGTCATCCCCGACCTGCACCGCGCTTGCTGACTCACGGTTCGAAGGTGCCAGCAGAATGTTTCCCGGTTTGATGTCGCGATGAATCAGGCTCTGTGCGTGCGCGTGCTGAACCGCTCCACCAAGCAGCATGATCAACCGCGCTGCCTGGCGAACCGGCAGCGGTTCGCCGAGGCTGGCAAGACGCTGCGACAAGCTGGGTCCGCAGACCAAAGCCGACGCAATGTATGGCACACGGTTGGATTCACCGGCGGCAAATGTCTGGACAACGTGTTCGTGGGAAAGCCGCGAAGCCGCTTGTGCTTCGCGCAGAAAACTCTTTCGGTCAGCTTCATGAAACCACTGACGAGGTGAGGGAAGTTTGAGAGCGACTTCACGATGCAGTTTCCGCTCAACGGCCCTGTACACGACTCCGAAGTGTCCGCTCCCCAGCCGCTCGTGAATCTCGTAGTGGTCAGGTACGACATCGTCGGCGGGACGTTCAGAAGTCTGCGTGCCGGTGAATTCAGCACGACCGCGGAGGCCGACTGACTTGAAGTCTACGTTGGTTCCCGGCGACAAAGCTCTTAGTTCCGCAATCGCTGCGCGAAATGCTGCGCCCGTTGCGCCGTCACCGCTGAACACAATCGTGCCGCTGGACGAGTCCTTTTCCGCATCCAGGCTTTGCAGAATCGCGAGGCACCGTTCACACGTCTCAAGGTGAGCCGCCATGTGCTCGATCAGACTCTCAGGCTGCAAACCTGACGCGAACTCCCGCCAATGACGAATGTCCGGACAGTCAACGATCTGTGCCTGTTCCAAATGCCCCATCCGTCGAGGTCCTCGCTGATCGTTCAAATTGAAGCTATGCGTCGGACCTGGCCGTTGGTGGCGCTGCTTGCATTTCGCAGGCTTCGGATTGTCCATGTCCGCGAACCACGTTCCGTACGTCTGCCCCTTGCTGTTCACAGCCCTTGTTCAGTGTTCTAAGCGTGCTGATCGTTCTGCCCGTGTTCAGCAGTCTGGAAGTATTCCCGCAGCTTTCGCCTGACACGCGACTTTGCCGTATAGACGGCTGCTACGGTCATCCCAAGTTCGTCTGCCGCCAGATCAGACCTCATCCCCTCAAGCTCCGTCAGTTCGAACGCTCGCCATGACCGAGGCTCGAAGCAGGCTCGCACTGTGTCCAGATCACCCAGCAGGCATTCGGACAGCCCCTCGGCGCGGACGTCACCATCGTCAGCAGGGGATTCGACCGGGTCGGGAATCTGCAGAATTCCGGCGTACGCATCGCTGCCTCCGACCGCGACAGGAGTCCGACGGCTGCCGCGAAAATGATCAGTCAGTTTGTTCCGTGTGATCGACCACAACCATCCACGAAACGTGTCTCCCGTTTGCCTGTACCGGAATTGATCGATGTTCAGGTAGACGGCGTAGAACACCGACTGCATGACGTCCGCGGCGTCGGCGGAAGACAGCCCCCGTCGGCAGCAATGGTCAAAAACAATCTGACCGTACAGGTCCAGCAGGCGCTGCCAGGCTTCCGGCTGATTCGCCCGCGCGCCGCGCAGGACACTGGACGCCGTCGATTGAGAATCCCGACCGGAAATTCCGGCCACGGTACCGGAACGGTGAGATGGATGCGGCATTGATCGGCCCTCGCCAGAATATCTGTCGCATTCAGGGAGCCTGCAGCGTGACGGCAGGCTGTTGCCATCCGACACTCCCCTGTCCTGCCATCGAGTGTACCCTGATCTCCACTCGGTTCACACCAACAGGGGCTTCAGTGCGCTCAATTTCACAATTCACCGAAAGTCGTGACAGCGCGATTTCGTTATGACTGATGTCGCCCTGCTTGTCGGAGAAAAACCGTGCTTGCTGCAATCCTCGGCAGATTTCTGCCACAGCGTCGTCGGCATCGGTCCTGCGGCCCCGACCGCGCGGAATCTGAACAGCTCGAAGTTCGCGCGCTGCTGACCACGATCAGAATTCTCGGTACGGACATGCCGGACGTGGTGAAGGTCGAACAAACTGGGATTCCGGGGCAGATACTCATCACGGTCAACGGCCAAGTCCGCTTCCGGGCAAACGCCGACGGCCGCGACATCGAAATCCACACATTCGGCGGCAATGACGACGTCACGGTTGCTCCCGACGTCGAACACGCGGCCGAGATCTTTGGTGGTCCCGGCGACGACACGCTGAAGGGCGGTGCCGGAGACGACAGGATCATCGGCGGCATCGGCCGTGACACGATCAGCGGCGGTGACGGCAATGACGACCTCTACGGCGACACACCCCAGGCCGGCAGCCGCGGCAATTTCTGTGGCACAGTCGATTCGGAATTCCACGACGATGACATCGTCGATGGTGGTCCCGGCAACGACCACATTCGAGGCTGCGATGGTCGCGACAAACTGACCGGCGGCCCCGGCGACGACAGAATCTTCGGTGATCGCGGCGACGACGAGCTTCACGGCGGTGACGGCGACGACGAACTTCACGGCGGCCGGGAAAACGACACGATTCAATGTGGCGATGGCAATGACACGGCCTTCGGCGATCTCGACGACGATGTGATCGACGGTGGTGCCGGCAACGATACGCTTTCCGGAGACAGTCCGGAATACCGGGAAGGCCAGATTATTTCGACGGAGGAAAACCACGCAAACACAGGCAACGACACAATCCGCGGCGGTCCCGGCGACGACATCATCCACGGCAATGCCGGAAACGATTTTCTTCATGGCGACGCAGGAAGTGACACGCTCTGCGGCGACACCGGCAACGACGATATCTACGGCGACACTCCGCCGGACGAGCAAGGCAACCCTGTAGACCCCGAAAACGACGGCCCCGACACAATCAACGGCGGTGCCGGCAACGACGTGATCCGCGGCGGAGGTGCCCGCGACATCCTGAACGGAGGCCCCGGCACCGACACATTCCCCGATGTCGAGGCCCAGGAAACGGTTTCTCAGGACGGCGATCCGGAATTCGAATGCGGCAACAGAAACATCGATTCTGAGTGTTGAACCACGCCGGGCTTTGGCTGACCCGTCGCGAGCCGCGCTTCACGAATTCGAAAAAATCGTGACAGATCCGTTTCGTTATCTGTGCAGGCGCCGTGTATGCGCCACCTTCTGCGCTGGGCGAGACATTCGGGTGGTTGCGTGTTCAAGTCAGCTCATGCTGACTCGGTTGCAGTCATAGATTCTGAGGACTCAACCGGCACCGGACAATGATGGTTCGAGCGCAGCGAACAACATGCCACCGAAACTGCAAAGATAAAGCTGCATACGATGAACGTCACTCAGGTTTTTCTCGCTTTGGTCATCGGAATGCTGACGCTTGCTGTGACGTATACGCTGGGCTTCCAGGCGGGCGAGGAATCGCTGTCCAGTCCCGGCCGGGGAACCGTCGGTCCGCCGGCACCGGATCTCATCGAAGACCTCGAGGACGGCATGCTTCGAATTCACGACGACAACTGTGTGCTGTGGGCTAACTACGGTGACGACCGGGAGGTTGGGTTGGTTCCCAGTAGCGATCTACATGCGACAGTCGCCATTTACGCCGGCACACCGATCTTGAAGCGACCGTACAAGATTTACCCGACGGTACAGGCCGGTGAGCGGATATTTGTCCCACGCGACCATACAATGATGGTCCTGGGACGAAAACGAATGCCGTATGAGCAGGACGAATTCGATCCGAAGTCGTCTTCCAGCGGTCTCAAACGTGGCGCACCACAGCGATGATACGTTCGATGCGTTGCCTGGCGTCGAAGTCACCGTGACGTCAACAGACGATGAAGTGGCGACGCTGCATCCGGACAACAGCGGCGACATGGACACCAGGGGGAACGCTGAGCGGGGTTACACGGTCTCACGACAACGTCCAGATTGCGCTCGCGGTGGCGGCATCGACGCGGCCGTTTTCCGGGAGGCCCATTTCGTGGAAATGCTTCTGGAACATTCTGACTGCCCACACGGTTTTCTGACCGTAGTCGCCGTCGGGAGTTCCCACGCTGTATCCGATTCGCCGCAGTGCCTCCTGAAGTTCCTGCACCGGGTTGCCGGTGACCGTCGAACGAACTGTGCCGCCGAACCGTCGTGACGTGTCGTTGTCCCCGCTTCGCAGGGCACCGGTTGGAAACTGATCCAGAAAACTGCCGGGAAACGGCGGCGGTGCCACGCCGACTCTGCGGCCGATCCCAGGACTCAGATTCTGAGGTTCCAGCTTCGACCACTGAAACGTCGATCCGGGATCGCCGCTTTTGCGCCCCAGACGCCCGCTGTCGTTTGTGCCGATGTCGCTGCGTCCGATGATTCGACTGCGAGGAATTCCGTATGCTTGCACCAGCGCCGTCAGCAAAGTGATCAGCGACGCATATTGCGCCGCCGGGTATGAGCAGCTGCGGTGGACGACCTCGATTCCGATGGACGCCGCGTTCACTCCGTTTCGAGGGTGCCAGTAAGTAGTGCCCGCCTGCCACGCCGCCTCACTGACTCGCACGATTTTCACGATCTGACCGTCGGTGTCGATAATGTACCCGGCACTCGCCCGGCCTGTTCCGGATCCGTGCATGAAATGATTCAGCGCCGGGCCGATGACCGGACCGCCGGTGTCATGAACGATGATCAGATCGACGGTTGACGTGCCGCCGCGAGCACTGCGGTTGGGCGACTTCATCCACAGCGGCTGCAGGTTGACGATCACTCTGGGAGCGCTGGCCGTCGAGACCGAGCAGAACAAATGTCGCTGACACCTTTATCGCCCCCCTCGCCTGCACCTTTATCGCCCTTCAAACGCAGGCGCCACGGCTACCCGCTCATGCAGGACCCCGCGACGTGCTCAAAGCGAAACTCCTCGATGATGATAAAGGGAAAGCCTGAAACAGCTTAGGCTCACGACAGTGCCATTCGTCGCTGACACCTTTATCGCCCTCACCGGTGCTGCAACAACACAAAGGAATACGAATGCCAAATGGATTCTGATCGTCATCACGATGATTCTCCTTCCGCGGGAATGGGCTGGCGACGGCACGACTGTAGCCGGGCAGGTGCTAAATGTCAGTCGCAGCCTTCGAAGCGGAACTGCCTTTCGTTCCTGGTACGACTTCGCTTGCACCGCCTGACCTGGTGTGTGGCTTCACACACGCGACGCGACGAACATCGCGTGCTGATGGTTCAGTGAGCCGGTTGCTGTAGAATGCCCTTGGGTGTTGAGAGCCAGACGATGGCGGCTGTGAGGGACATCAGGCTTCTCCGTGACTGTCCCATGGCGACAGTCGACGTCCCGTCCCCTGCAGAGGACTGATCGTGCGAGGCGGTGCGTGGGCTTCCTTCTGTTCGCTTCGGATCAAATGAGCCAGCAATGCGCCGGAAGGCGGTTCACTGATGATGAGCGTTGACGTCACAACCGGCTCCCGGCTGCACTTCGGACTGCTGAGTGCCGAAGCCGGTTTGCCGTGGCATTATGGTGGAGTCGGTCTGATGATCGATTCGCCCGGCTGGCGGGTTCGCGTGTCTTTCGCTCGGTGCGATGAAGTGGTTTCGGCGGTCGGTGACGATTGCGAGGCCGCGGCGAGAGTGGATTCCATCGTGAAGCAATGCCGCGCGGTCATGCCCGAACTGCCGCCGCTGCGAGTCGAGATGCTGGAATCGTCACCACTGCATTCCGGGATGGGGGCCGGAACTCAGTTGGCGCTGTCGGTTGCCAGCGCCGCTCAGTTGATCGCGGGAAATTCCGCCGGCGAATCACTGTACTCGATAGCTCGCAGTCTGAATCGTGTGCGGCGTTCGGCGATCGGAACGGCAGGCTTCGAACGCGGTGGATTCCTGGTCGATCACGGTCAGCGACAATCTCAGTGCTCCAGGCAGTTGACGGCAGCACCGACTTGCAATCGCGTGCGGCGTCTGCCGTTTCCCGACGAATGGCGGATGGTCCTCTTGACTCCCGTCGCAGGTTCCGGGGTTTCCGGCGACAGCGAAGAGGCCGTGTTTCAGAAGTCGCGAACGATGTCGGACGAGGTCATGGCGTTGCAGATCGACCTGATCGAACATCGTCTGATTCCGGCCATCGATGCCATCGACTTTGCGACGTTTCGTGATGCACTGGAAGAATACGGCACGGCTGTCGGACGGTACTTCACCGCAGAGCAGGGCGGCGTGTTTTCCAGTCCGCTGATTGCGGACGCTGTCTCGTGGCTGGCGGAGCGCGGTGTCAGCGGAGCCGTCCAGTCATCCTGGGGACCGACAGTTTGCGTTCCCGCGGAGTCCGCAGACGCCGCGCGATCGGTTCGCGACCTGCTGGCGTCGTGGCACGCAGCCGGTGCGATACGGGTCCGTGTAGCAAACCCGCTGAACACGGGCGCCACGATTCGCAGGACGGCCCCGGAACATTCCGATCAGCGATTCTTCGCATAGAAGCGGGCGAGCCGGTTTGGCGAAATCCCCAGGTGAGCGGCCGTGATCAGCGACCAGTTTGTCAGCGTCTGCCGAATCGCGCCGCGTTGTTTCCAGCGGCGGGCGGAAACCGTGATCGGCGTCGAAATCGCCAGCAGCGGACCGAGTCGTTTCAGGCGTTTCATGAAGTACAGGTCTTCCATCAGCGTCAGTTCCGGAAACCCGCCGAGACTTCGAAACGCGTGGGTTCTCACGAAGATACCCTGATCACCGTAGGCCCATTTCAGCAGCCGGGCACGCGCCAGATTGCCGGCTTCGATCACTCGAAAGATGCGATCGGCACTGTCGATTCGCTGCCGGAAGAACCCGCCGACTGCGTTCGCGGGTGCGTCCAGTCGCCGGCGCAGATCGTGAATGGCATCGGGATGCAGCCGGCAATCGGCATGCAGGAACAGCAGCACGTCGCCTTCAGCAACTGCCGCTCCGGCATTCTGCTGAATGGCCCGCCCGGGCGACGTTACCAGCACTGTCGCTCGCTGCTTCCCGGCGACCATGGTCGTTTCGTCAGTGCTGCCACCGTCGACAACAATGACTTGTGCGGCGCCGGCATCGTGCGCGCTGCGGATAGCGTCGGCGATCAGCGACTGTTCGTTCAGCGCCGGAATGATGACCGAAACTCGCAGCTTCTCCATGATTTGAGCGTTCGCTTGTTCGAAGTTGGACGAGCCTGAGATTGTAACGACTGGGGAATTGCTTCGATTGCGTTATGGCCGCTCTGCCGCGAAATCAGTGATCCGGCCGTTCGACGATTCGTGAGACGGCAGCCACGCACATCAGTGCGGATTTCTGAAGTCCGTATGTCGCGAAGGAGTTGCGGCGTTCGAAGTTGCGCGGCGTTCATTGCATTGAATCCTCCGGCCTGCCGACCATGCGAGTTTGCTCGCACCGCTTCCCGGTTTGCGTTTTCTGCTGAAGGCCGGCACGTTTCGGCATCAACAGTGCCGGTGGGCAAATCGACGCTTTTCTCCGGGTCGTTTCGAGCAATGATGTTTCCAGCGGACGATGCACTCGCGACGATGAGAAGTCGGTGGACCGATTTCTGGATCCTTTACTTAACAGGACAAAACATGCGCAAACCCATGCTGTGTCTGATGCTGGGTGCTGTCGTCGGATGTGCCGACGGCCAGCCTCCCGCACCAGCAACGTCAGCGGCGCCGCAGGCCTCTCCGGAGGACATTGCCAGCGCCGTTGCTCTCGTGAAGTTTCATTGTCCGGGAATGCACTGAGGCGGATGCCGCGGGACCGTTACGGCGACCCTGCAAGCGCTACCGGGTGTAGCGACACTGGAAATTGATGCTCAGGCAAGAACGGTGGTGGTCTCCGGCAATGCCGGAGCGTTCGTCGTGGAAGACGCCATCCAGGCTCTGGAAAAATGCGGCTTTCCGGCTGATTCGACTCAGGACCTGACCAAGTCCTGAATCCCGATCGCGGGAAAGGACACGAGCCGAAAGCGTTCGCCGAACAGCGGCGAACGCTTTTTTGTGCGCGCACGATCAGAAGGGAATCTTCATGTCGCGTTCCAGCAGCGACGCCGCCATTTCGGCCATGAACACCAGAATCAACCCCGCGAACAGGACTCCCGTCGCTGACTGAGTGTTCCGATACTTCAGGATTCTCCAAACGATAACCGCGACGGCCAGCGGGACGACGATTCCGCCGATCCAGCGTGTCGCCAGCCAGATCGTTCGCGTCAGGTCCTCGGAGGGAAATCCGAATTGAGCCGCCGACCACGCTGACGCGACCAGGCGAACTCCGCCGGCAGCACTGATGGCTTTGATGAACCACCACAGCGGCCGGATCGACATCGTCGGAGTTGTCAGGTACCAGTGCCCCAGCAACATTCCAGTCATCACGGAACCTAAAACTGCGGCCGAAGAGAAATCAGACAGCAACTGCAAAGGCAGCGACGCCTGATTCGGAACCCGACACGAATGCAGTCCCAGCGCCACAATGGACGCCAGAGTCAGCATGTGGATGCAGATGTTTCCGGGAAGTCTTCGTCCCAGCGCCCAGAAGACGGAACCGGCATACGCAGCGACGGCGACACCGATTTCCACCAGTCGCTGCTGTCCGGCAGTCGCGACGGATAATGCTGCTGCAGACGGTGCATCCGGAAGATCGTCCCAGGTTCCCGCTGACGAAAGCAGCAGCGCGGCCAGTACGGCCAGCCCCAGCAGCAGGCGCATCTGAATGCGGAAGAACCCGTCAGTCACGTCTTTGCGGGGCATCAGCCACCACATCAGAGTGATGCCGGCCGACAATTTCAAAACGAACAAAGCAATCATCGGCCGTTGATCAGCGCCATCGCTTCTGCGCGACTGGACGTGTTTTTCTTAAAGAGGCCGCGAACAGCGCTGGTCACCGT
Organism: Planctomycetaceae bacterium; assembly: GCA_041398785.1. Classification (NCBI taxonomy): domain Bacteria; kingdom Pseudomonadati; phylum Planctomycetota; class Planctomycetia; order Planctomycetales; family Planctomycetaceae; species Planctomycetaceae bacterium. Next base: position 40,386 of record JAWKUA010000023.1, read on the forward strand.
CAATGCGCCGGGTTTGCGAACGCCACGAATCGTCATGCACGTATGTTCCGCCTCCAGCACGACCACGACACCCTTCGCGTCCAGTTCCGATTCGATCAGGTCCGCGATGGTGTGAGTCATGCGTTCCTGAACCTGCGGGCGACGTGAAACTTCGTCGACGACGCGAGCCAGCTTGCTGAGTCCGGTCACGCGGCCTCGCGGAATATAGCCGACATGAGCCGTACCGATGAAAGGCAGCAGGTGGTGCTCACACATACTGTGAAACGTGATGTCCCGCACCAGCACCATCTCGTCGTATTCTTCCTGGAACACGCGCTGCAGATGGCGTCCGGGCTCCAGATGCAGCCCTCCGAACATTTCGGCATACATCCGGGCGACTCGCGCTGGTGTTTCCAGGAGGCCATCGCGGCCGGGATCTTCACCAATCGCCGCCAGAATTTCCCGCACAGCGGCTTCGATTCGCGGCTGATCGATATGACGGGCTTCCGGCGGAGTGGCTCCGCTGGCCAGCGTCTGGAGACTGTTATTCATAAACGCCCGATGGCTGCCAGTTGCAAAACGCGGGATTGTATCGGTGCGATCCTGCCTTTCAAACGGAGGTCGTTCGCCGACTGTCGCCTGACTCCACGCGATTCGGCCCGGGGCGCGGGAATCTCCCGGCACCGGTTCTCCTACGATCGTTTCGCCAGATGCTCGGCCAGTTGCACGATCACGCCGGACAGAAACCGATCGAGATGCGAGGCGGCTTCGTCCGTCCTTTTTCGCCACTGATTCAGTTCCGGCGCGCGTTTCAGATTTCGCACCAGACCGCCCAGCAGCCCGCCGACAGCGCGACTGTTTCGATGGAAGATCATCGAGAATGCGTCGCTGGGCACGTCTTCGGCAAGACCGTCGATGATCGCGCGAATCGAAAGGAATCGCGTGCCGCGTTCGTCGCACACCTGAGCGACCGCCAGACTGGTTGTGTCCACCGCAAAGGCGGACGTTTCCGCCGCAAGTTTTTGCTTGTCGGCCGGCGTCGACGGGTGCTGATCGGCGACCAGATGCCGACGAACAAGCACGCGTCGGGATTCGGGAATCGGACACTTCAGAGTTCGCAGGTTGCCGTGCGTATCTGTGATTTCGCTGGCCAGCGACAAGTCGCCGGCATTCAGTTCCGGTGACAATGACGAACTGAAACCCACGGAAATCACCCACGCCGGGTGGTGTTCCGCAATCAGTGTCTGAGTCGCCGTGCGGTGCCGGGAAAACCCCGTACCTGCTTCCGCGATAGCGACCCGGATTGTCTCGTTCAGGAAACCGCCGCGATAGGCGATATTCTGGTCGACATATTTTCGCCTACGATCCAGCCGCTTCAGAAATCGGCCGACTTCACCGTTGTGGACGCACACGATTCCGACGTCGGCCGAACGCCGGTCAGTGGCCGCGTTCTCGGCGGAGGAACGATCGCTGGCTGCGTCCGACATACGTGCTGAGTCAATTCATTGTGGCAAACAAACGTCGATGTCCCGAGTCGGGAACGAACGACATTCTACGCGGTTGCCGAAACAATGCGACTTCGCAAAAGACGAACGGTGTGCCGCGTACCAAGGACTCCCAGCGTGATTCCCGTCAGGTTCGCCACAGCGTCCAGAGGATCCGCCGTCCGGCCGGGAACGGAAGCCTGAAGAATCTCCGTGCCGACCGCGTGCAGGCAGAGAATCGCCACGACAAGGTTTCTGACTCGCCGGTCGCGGGAGTCCGCAACCAGGCCGAAACACGTCGCGGAAAACACCGTGTAGACGCCCAGATGCAGCACCAGATCGTCGAATCCGGCGACAACCTGCAGAGGCCCGCCTTTCACAACCGCGAACGGATCCGGGGTCAGCAGCGCCCAGGAAACCACAGCCAGCATCAGAAAGCAGGCGGCAGCGTGAAGCGAACGAACGGAAGGTGATTTGACGTCGAGCGGGCTCATGGTGCGATAACGGAAGCCTGGCCGAACGCGGTTCATTCCGCGCATCAGCGTTGGTTCAGCGATCGCGTCCTGTCGCTCGCGTGAGGTGATTTTTCAAAACTAGTTTCCGGCGGTGATCTCCACAAACCCGGCTGAGGCTGTTGTGGCGAAAATTCACGTTCGGTGATTTTTGTCCCGGCACAACCGTCAGAAATCTCAGTTGAAGGGTCACCGGAAGAGTCCGCAGGATTGTTCGGCGGAAGGGCGCTGATGGGAAGCAGAATCTGTGAATTCGCTTCCTTCGCGCGCGTCGGACCGATCCGCATTCTCGGCACAAGCTGTCCGCGAAAGCCGCGCATACGTCGCGGGACACATTCTCGGACCAGAATATTCGTTATGCCAACAGCTTCGAAGAAGCGGATTTGGACGGAATTGCTTTCCTGGGCTATGTAGTTCACCAGGTTGCCAAATTCCCACATTCGATGCATCACAGTGCAACCGGAATTCCCGGTTGTAGGCCGCCGACGCGAGTTCGGCTTCCGTTTGTCGACAACAAGTGTCGCTGGTTGACCGCCCACGGGGGGTGAACAACCGGCGAACGGAGAACGTTATGCCCTCACTCTCACATGCCACCAATTCGGCAACGGACGCCGCGTGCCCGCCGATTCTGCAGCCGGTCTGGGACGCCAATCTTGAGCCGTTCCGGATTCCCGGCGACGGTCGTTTTTCCTGCGGCAGCGGTGCGTCCTGCGATTTCCAGGCACGGCTGAACGGCGTGCGGGAAACGCACTGTCACCTGCAGTTTCGCCACGGAGTCCTGACGGTCGCGTCCGGAGGAAACCAGGTCTGGGTCAACGATATTCCGGTTTCCGCCACTGCGCGACTGCTGCCCGGTGACCTGCTGGCGCTCGGCCCGGCGACGTTTCGCGTGGACCGCGGCAGACTGCCGCATATCGATCCCCGCGAAATCACCGAACACTTTACTTCCGAAGCAGTTCAGGCAACCGAGTCAACGCCGGCTCACGTGCGCGACGCGCTGCGCCTGCATTTGCGCGAACTCGAACAACGACTCGCCGAAGCCGAAGCTGCCGCGCGCGACGCTGCCTACAGAGTCGCTCGCCCGACATCGCCGGTCGAAAAAGCTGTCGCGCCAGAGCCGCAGGAGTCTGCCGAACGATCCGTTCCGACCCCCGTTCCTGACGCTCCGCTGGTGGTAACGACGAACAGCGCTGCTGCCGTTTCCTCGCCGCAATCGCCCGCGCCGCCGGTTTGCGCGGCGCCGGTTTCCGCATCGCAGATGCTCTCGGCACCCGTCTCGGCAGTGCCGTTGACAAGCGGTTTGGCAGGGGAACAACGACACACTGAAGATCCTGTCGTCGCAACGCGAGAGCCGTCGACGGAACTAACACCTTCCATTCCACAGCCGGACTTGAACCAGACGCGCAGCGAGCCAGCGCCGACGGCAGCGTTTCCGGAATTTGCCTTCGCCGCCGTACCACGGCAGGTGGTCGACCGAAGTTCCGCGTGGGACGAACTGGCACGGCAGCGGCAGCAGCAACTTGAAGAATGGGAGCTGCAACTGGAACGCCGCAACAACGATCTGGAAGCGCGGGCGATGCGACTGGCACAGCGTCAGACCAGCCTGCTGGCGTCGCAGAATGCGTTTGAACATTCGCGCGGCGAAGTGGATGCTCTGCGCGTCGTCGTCGAAGAACAAAGCGCGGCGCTGCACGAACTGCAGGCCAAGCTGAAGGTGGAACAGCAGCGGCTGGACATTCGCCGCGCGGAAGTCGAGAACTCCGAACGTCATCTTCAGACGCTGCAGTCGGAGCTGGAATCTCACCGCTGCGGATTTGAACTGCGCGTGGCGGAGATTGACCGCCGTGATGCCGAGTTGCAGGCTCTGGCCAATCGACTCAGCGAGCGTGAGCGTCAACTGGAACTTCGCGAGGCTCAGCTTGAAGACCGCGCCGCACATGCCGCCTCGATCGAAGAACGAAGCGCCGGTCTCGAAACGGAACTGGCAGCACTCGCCGATCGCGAAGCGGAGCTGGATCGTCAGGCGCAGGTTCTCAGCGAGCAGTTTGCCGCTGTCGAACAACAGGCCATCCAGCTCGAAGCAGAGAAGCAGGAACAGGACACCGCCAGCGAACGCCGCGAAGCCGAACTCACTCAGCGCGAACTGCATCTGACCGAACAAGCGCAGGATCTGACCGCGCGGCGTGACGAACTTGCGGCACAGGAACAGGAGCTGCAGGAACGAGCGGACGAACTCGCGCACCAAAAGGAAGAAGCGGAACGACAGGCGGCGATCGTTGCGAACGCGAATCTGGAAGAACGGCAGGCTGATCTCGACGCGCGAGAAACCGCTCTGGCAGAACGCGAAGCCGAATTGGAGCGTCGCTCGCAGGAACTGGAAGCGAGAATCGAATGGGAAGACGAAGCACTGCAGCAGAAGCGGGACGACATCACTCGCGTCAATGAGGCTCAGGCCGCCGCGGAAGAAGAAGTTGCCGCCCTGCTGGTTGACGTGGAACGTCGCGAAACCGAACTGACCGACGAAAAGCAGGCTCTGGAACTGCAGAAGGATGAGTTGCAGGCGGAACGCAATCGGGTCGAGTGCGAGTCTGAATCTCTGCAGCAGCGGCGGGAGGAACTCGCCGAACTGGAAGAAGCACTGCGCGCCGAGCGCGAACAGTTCGAGCAGGAGGCTCAGTCCCTGCGGCAGCAGCAGGAAGCATTGTCGTCGGAACGTGACGCCTTCAGCGACCAGACGGAACAAACTCTGGCGGTGATCGACGAACGCTGCGCCGCTGCTGACGCTCGCGAAACGGAACTGAATGATCGCGAAGAAGCGATCCGGCTGGAACGCGATCAGTTGCAGGAAGACACGCAGGCACTGCAGGTCCGGAACGATGAATTCTCCGCGGCGCGGGAAGCGTTCGAAGCCGAGCAGACTCAGGCTACAGAAGCACTCAGCGAACGGCTTGCGACTGCGGACGCTCGCGAAACGGAACTCAGCGAACGCGAACAATCGCTGAACGCCGAACGCGAAGACCTTGACCGTGAACTGAATTCACTGCAGGAACTGACTCAGGAATTGTCGGTCGAACGTTCCGCTTTCGAGGCTAAGACGGCGCAGGAGCAGACCGGACTCGACGAACGCGCAGCGGAACTGGACGCTCGTGACGTCGAACTGTCCGATCGCGATGCGGAGATCCGGGAACGCGAAGCGGAACTCAACGAACGCGAACAGTCGCTGCAACTGGAGCGTGACGAGTTCCAGCAGGAAGCTCAGTCATTGCTGCAGCAGCGCGACGAACTGACATCTCTGGCTGAAGAACGTGAAGTGGCCGAAGCGGAACTCGCCGGGCGGCAGGCGGAACTCGATGATCGCACAGCAGTCGCCGAAGCGCAGGAAGCCGATCTGCGCGAACGTGAAGAAGCGGTCCGGCTGGAACGGGAACTGCTGAACGAGGAATCCGAATCACTGCAAAAGCAGCGAGCCGACGTCGACGCATTATTCGCCGAATGCGAAGTGACCGACGAAGAACTCGCGCAGCGGCGTGCCGAACTGGACGAACTGGCGGCCGACATCGAAGATCGCGAATCCCGGCTTGTGGAACAGGAAGAAGCAGGCCGTGCAGATCGTGCGAAACTGGATGAAGAACTGAACGCCTTCCAGCAGCGATCAGAAGCCCTGGCAGCGAAGGAAGCGGAATGTGCTGAAATTCGCGCCGACCTGGCTCAGCAGCGAGCGGACCTGGAAGAGCGCATCATCGATGCTGACGTTCGTGACGGCATTCTGACCGAACGCGAAGAATCTCTGCTGGCGGAACGACGCTGTGTTGACGAAGAGTCCGCGTCACTGCAGCAGCAGCGGGAAGAGCTGGCGGAGTTGTCCGCTGATCGCGAAGTCACCGCCGCCGAGCTGACTCAGAAACTTGCCACGCTGTACGAGCGCGATGCCATGCTGGATGTCCGCGAAACGGAACTGGCACAGCGGGAAAAGACGCTCAAGACGGATCGTTTGCAGCTCGACGGCGAGATGCAGATGTGCGAACTGCGGTCACAGGAACTTGATGCTCAGGATGCGGAACGTGACGAACTGCAGGCCGATGTCCTGCGCCGACAGGCAGAACTGCAGGAACGTGCCGCAGATGCCGATCGCCGGGAATCGGAGCTGAACGCTCAGATCGCCGCAGCGGAAAGCCGCGACAGCGATTTGAACGAACGGCAGACGGTTCTCGAAACTCGCGAACGCGAACTGTCCGAACAGCAGGAATTGATTCGCACCGAACGCGAACGTCTGGACGAAGAAACTCAGTCACTGCACCAGCGACAGGAGGAACTCGACACGTTTGCCGCTGACTGCGAAGCCACCGACGCCGAACTCGCCGCGCAACGCACGGAACTCGACGAAAAGACTTCCGCGGCGAATGCACGCGAAGCGGAACTCCGCGAACTCGAAGAGTCACTGAGCGCTGAACGAGAACGGATCAGTCAGGAATCAGCCTCACTTCAGCAGCGGTCTGACGAACTGGAAACTCGCTGGAACGAACGAGAAACCGCCGAAGCGGAACTCTCGCGACAGCGTTCTGAACTGGCAGAGCGCGGTGCTGCATTCGACGCACGCGAAGAGGAGCTTGCCGGCCGCGAGGAAGCTCTGCGGACCGAACGCGAACAACTCGATCAGAACGCGGAAACGCTGCTTCAGCGAACGCAGGAACTGGATACGAAAGCGGCCGAGTGCGACGCGATCGAAAGTGAACTGGCTCGACTGCGCAGCGAACTGGATGAACGATCTGCCGCCGCGGAAGCTCGCGACAACGAACTGGCGGAACGCGAAGCGTCACTTCGCGCGGAGCGCGAACACGTTGACGACGAAGCCGCATCTCTGAAACAGCGATCCGAAGAGCTGGCTGTCTGGGCCGCAGAACGGGAGTCCGGAAACGCGGAACTTCAGCAGCTCCGAAGTCACCTGAACGAACGCGTCGCAGCGGTCGAGCAGCAGGATGCTGACCTGTCGCGGCGCGAAGAAGAACTTCAGTCGGAACGTACTCGACTGGAGCAGGAAGCCGAATCGCTGCAGCAGCGTTCCGAGGAACTCGACGCGAAAACCGCTGAACACGCGGCCGCGGACGAAGAACTGACCCGGCTGCGCGGCGAACTTGAGGATCGCAGAGCATCCGTCGAGACGCATGCAGCGGAACTGACTGAGCGGGAAGCATCACTGTCCGACGAGCGTGAGCGGCTGGCTGCGGAAGCTCAGTCACTGCAGCAGCGGTCCGAGGAGCTGGATTCCCGCTGTGCCGAATGCGACGCAGCCGACGTTTCTCTCGACCAGCAGCGGACTGAACTTGAAGATCGCGCCGCGGAACTCGATTCCCGGGATGGCGAACTTGCGGTTCGCGAAGAGGTTCTGCGAGTCGAGCGTGAACGTCTGGACGACGAAGCCCGTTCCGTCCGGCAATTGCGGGAAGAATACGATGCCCTGTCGGTTGATCGTGAAACGTTCGACCAGGAAATGTCAGACAAACTGTCCGCGCTGAACGAACGCGTCGCCGCAGCCGAAGCACGCGACGCCGAACTGACGGATCGCGAAAACGCATTGCAGGCAGAACGTTCTCAGCTTGATGACGAAGCCGCTTCGCTGCGGCAGCAGATCGAGCAGTGCAGCGCCAATGCGGCGACACAGGAAGAAAGGGACGCGGCACTCGCAGCGCGGTTCGCCGACCTGGATGAACGCACGGCTGCTGTGGATGCCAGAGACGCCGAACTGACGGAACGCGAACAGTCCCTGCAGGCGGAACTGCAGCGACTTGAATTGGAAGCGCAAGCCGTACAGCAACAGCGCGACGAGCTCGTTTCGCTGGCTGCCGATCGCGTCGGTTCCGATGCCGCACTGGAAACGCTGACGTCCGAACTGGAAGCGGTTAAGTCGAAGCTTGCTGATGTGACCACAGAGCGAGATGAACTGCTGACGGCGCTCAACGAACTTCGAACGGCACTGGACAGCCTGCGGGAAGACCTGACGGAACAGCAGGAACTGAACAACTCATCCTCGGAAGACGAAGAGCGATTGCAGCGCCTGAATGAAGAACTCGAACAGCGCTCGCAACTGCTGGATCAGCGCGAGGAAGAACTCCGGGAACGCAGCCGGCTGGTCGAGAACTCGGAAACCGAGCTGGATTCTCAGCAGCGTGAGTTGCACGACGCCCGATGCCAGTTGGAACAGGCTCGAACGGACCTGCAGACTTCTCTGTCCGAACCGGCTCCGTCGATACCGGAAGAATTCTCCGACCTCGTCAATGGCGATCGGGCCAATCCCTTCGAAACCTCCTTTGCGGCTGTTGACTGGACAGATTCCGACGAGCAGCGCGAAGCATTCGAACAGGATGCCGCGTTCGAAACCGCGGGTTCACCGGCGCACATGGATGAAGTTCCCGCCGCAACTGCGGAGTTCTCCGAATTGCAGCCGGAGGACACCGGATTCGAAGCAACCGAGGCGTCATTCGATGACGAATTCCGCGCCGACAGCCATTTCGATAGCCGGGATGATGGGACGTCCACAGCGGATGCAACTTCGGGCTTTGACGCCGATGAACAGGATGAGTTCGCTGTCCCGGCCGCGTTCGAGCGATTTGATGTCAGCAACGAGACGGAGGACTTCGAACCTCAGGACGGCTTCGAAAGCTTCCGCGCCGGCGGCGCGGACACGGATGCCGGCGACTCGCAGTCTGACTTCACTCTGGCCGACGATGTTGAAAGCTATGCCGGGACCGGATCCGATGACGCGCTTCCGGCGGATGGTTCGGAAGACAATCCGGAGGGCGAAAAGAAGACCGGCACAACGGCTCTGCGATCAGAACTGGCGCAACTGTTCGGCATCACCAGCGACTCGATTCCGGTGTCCTCGATGGAGGAAGGTTCGATCGGCGGCAACACGCTTCGTGAACACGAAGCCGTTGAGATGCGATTCTCCGAAAACCAGCATCTGCTGCTGGATTCTGAGGACAGCACGGAAGAGACGGAAGAGGAAGTCGACGACGATCAGGACTTCGTCGCCAACTATATGGAACAACTGCTGGCGCGAAATCGAAGCAGTGCCGGCGGCAAGCTGCCAAGCGAGCTGTCCGGGTCGTCCCGAAAAAGACCGAAACCGCAGAATGCCTCTTTGCTGGAAGCCTACATGTCAGGCAATCTTCAGCTTGATTCCGATGGCCAGCCAACCGGAGCGCCGGATGCATCGGTATCGGCAGCCGCTTCTGCACCGCGACCCACGCGGCCGAAACAGAAGATCGATCCGAAGGCCCTGCGCGCGAACATGAATTCGTTCCGCGAAGTGTCAGCTCAATCGGTGGAAAAGGCGCTGGCATCCCACGCCAAAAAGAAACAGCAGAATGCACTGCTGCTGCGTCAGGTGCTGCTGATCAGTCTGTGCATCGGCACCATTCTGATCATTGGCGCTCGAATTGCCGGAGTCATCGACTCCGTGCTGGCCCCGTTGCTGATGGTGGCTGCCGTGGCGGCGTCGGCCGGTGAACTGTTCCGGACGAAACGCAGACTGGCCCAGGGATCGGTCGCGGCGGACTCGAAGTCACAGGTCCCAACGGACGACGCAGCAAGCACCGAAGAAGACGTTTGCGACAGCGAAGCGACAGAGGAGTAGCGAGATTGCCACGGAGCAGCGTTTCGCACGGACTGCGAAGTGATTTCCCGTAACAAACGACGAGGCTAGCGTGGTCCGATCATCGGACAGCGTCAGCCTCGTTCCGGTTTATGGATCAGTGGACGGCCACCAAACCGACCGATGCCCCGCGGTGTTTGGGTGACTTTGGCGCGGCGATCTCGCTGGCGAGAGAACGCCCGCGGCCCCGAAGGTTGAATCTGAACGACGGATGAACATTCGGGCCGGCGCGGCTGAGCCCCGGACCACGCGACCTGCCGCCGGAATCCGTATTCGGAAAGCTCCCGCTCGCTCCGCTGCGCGCGATGACGACGCGGTTGCTGTCGGTCGCTCATTTATCCTGCCTTCGCGTGAACGCGCTGCAGGTCAACAGAAGTCTACGGTGCGTGTACCAGAATTCCGTCATTGCGGCTCAGGTGCCGCTGCCACCGACGCACAGCCTCATTTCTTCGGCTGGGGTCAGCATCCGCATAGAAGCTATAGCGTTCATCGGTGATCCGCTCCAGATTGTAGATCGCCAGTTCTCGGATCGCCGCCCGGTCGCTTTCCAGCATTCCCACCAGCCATGCACTGGTGTCACGCTCTTCGGCGGCGACGCGACTGACACCTTTCAGCAGCCGCATCGCGCCTTCGATCTCGTCAACGGGAAGACGATTTTCCAGCCCTCTGGCGACCAGGACCTGATTACTTTCCTTCTGGTACATGGCTTTTCGCAGGCCGTCGATCGCCGCGCGTCGGACGTTTTCTGAATCTGACTTCAGCAGCAGTCCCAGCAACTGATCAATGTCTCGCGTCAGTGCCAGCATTCCGGCCGCAAGCTTTGCAATCTGCGGATTACGGTCACTCGTCAGGCCGGCGGCTGTCATTGACAGTGAAGTCGTCTGTGTAAAGGAATGCGACAGCCGCATACGGAGTTCTTCGAGTTCCGCGATGGGCGGGCTGGTCAGGCTGTAGATCCATTCCGGAATGACACCCAATTGGCCGGGAGGCGAGATGTTGACCGTGGAAACGGACGTTGCATCAGCGATCCATGAAATCATGCGGCCTTTGGCAATTTCCTGTGCCGGCTGATCACCCGGCAGTGCTACCAGCACACTACCTTCGGCGGAATAAACGTTGACCTGGACCAGGTTACCGATCGGCAGCCGATTGACGGCGAAGAGATCCTCATCAGCTGCCGGATCATTCGCCGGAGCAGCCGCGTCGCTCTTACCGTCCGCTGCAGCAGGTCCGCCGTCACTGCCGGTTTCGACGGCTGACGGAACGGCAATCGGAAGCAGTTGGGGCAACGGAACGACTTCCACTCCGACAACCGTGTCTTCACTCAGCAGCGTCAATTCCGTGGCGCTGTTTCCGGCAGCCAGTCGGAACGGGATCTTTTCACCAGGCTGTGCGGAGCTGGTGGGATCGCGGCGAATAACCATCCTTCCTTCCAGCAGCTCCAGACCAGCCACACCGTGACTGATTCCTCGCAGCAGCGCCGGACCCTGAGCGATGGCGGACCAGCCGGAGTCGACCGCTGCCATTGTCAGTTCGAACGGTTCGAAGACTCCTATGACATTGTGAGTGGCGACCGTTGACCAGTCGGGCGACGAAAGCGGAGCGATAGACGTCACCAGCGACCAACCGCCGGATTCAGGATTCCAAACGGCAGCCATGCTGTGCCGGTCTGTCGCTGAAAATCGGTGGGCCGGCGGAGGTTCGACTTCGGCTGGCTCAGCGGCATCGGCATCCGCAACTTCCGGTTCTTCGGCTGCTTCTGTGGGCTTTGGTTCCGCAGTGGCGACGGCTTCGTGGTCGGAGTCGGCTGCGGATGCTGCTTCGGCGTCGGAGGCACTACCGGATGTCACGACCGCTACATCGTCACCGGTCGATTCGTCGCTTGTCTTTTCGTTGCCGCCGTCAGCAGCGGTCGCAGCGTCGTCGACAGTTGCAGTGTTCTGCTGAGTGCCGCCCGCAGTGGCATCGTCAGGAGCGGCGGTATCGTCAACTGGCGCGGAACCTTCGTCAACGGAACCACCGGCGTCGGCAACCAATTCCGGCTTTGTCCCGCCGCGGAACAAATTGGAATCCGTCAGAATCAAAGCCAGCCAGCCGACAACAAGCACCGCGAGCAGCCAGACCGCGGATCGTCTCTGCCGGCCGGCGACCGGTGCCAGGGGCTTCCATTCCTCAGCATCCGTGTCGGTCGCCGCGTGCATGGCAGCAGCCGGTTCAGCTCCGCGCGCAGCGGGATGCGGGTCCAGAGCGTAGAGTCGTTCCCGGACGCGACTGTCCAGCTCGACGTTATCTTTCAGCAGTCCCAGAATCTGGTGGGACGCCGCAACTTCCGCGAGAGAAAAATCGGACGACAGAATTTCCTTTTCAATCAGTGCCACCAGTTCCGGTGTCAACTGATCGTCCAGGTACTCCGCGATCAGATTTGCGTCAATCACCTTCCGCTGAGGACCAGGTCCGGACAGCCGCCGCTTGCGGACAACGTCCTTGATACGATCCGCAAGCTCGGTGGCAAACGGGCTGGTCGTAATTTTTTGCCCAATCTCTCTGGCGTTGACGGGAGACAACCGGTCATCCAGATAGGCAAGCAGGGTTCGAAGTGTGAGTCGCATGGGCCGATACCTGTCAAACAGAATGAGAAACGCGGTTTCACATCTGTTAGTGGCGGCGGCCGCGCAATTCCGTGCAGGAATCCGGACAGAAATTCGAATTTCGCGCGAATCGCCGGCAGCTGACGAGCGTTGCTGTCAGCCGCCAGCCAGGTGATTCAGCACGAACACGAATCTCTACTTCGCGGTGAACCAGATGTTGCGATAGACGACGGGATTCCCGTGCCCCTGCAGATACAGCGCCGCCGGCCCTTCCTCTTCCGGAAACTTTCCTGGCGTGCCGTGAGGCAGTTCGATGTCGTCATGAATCAGGATGCCGTTCTGCCGGATCGTGACTCGCGCGTTGCTGACTTTCTTGCCGTCCTGCCAGCGCGCCGCAGTGAACTCGACGTCGTACGTCTGCCACGTCAGCGGAGGAAAACAGGCGTTGACGTCCGGTTTCGCGATGGAATAAATCCCGCCGCACTCATTGTTCTCACCTTCCAGCCCAAAAGAGTCCAGCACCTGGCATTCGTAGCGACCCTGCAGATAAACGCCGCTGTTTCCTCGCGCCTGACCTCGAGCCGCGGGCTTGAAGGGAGTGCGGAATTCGATGTGCATCCTGTGGTCACCCAGCTTTTCGTGACTTTCGCAGTCGGCCGCCAGCAGGTCGTCCATAACGATCCTGCCACGTTCGAATTGATCGGCAGACTTGCCGTCGAACAAGACTGTGGCTCCCGCCGGCGGCTTCGCTCCCAGCGTCGGACTCTTGCGTTCAATCCGGTTCAGCGTGCCAATCTCTGTGCCGTTGTCGAGTTTCAGGGTCGCCTTGCCGCCGGAGATCGTGGCACTGCCGTGATCGCTGACGACTGTGGTCACACCGTTTGCCGTCTGGCCGCTGGCGCGAACTTTTTCTTCGCCGGTCCAGCCCTCTCCCGGCAGACCGCCCATGTACCCGACGGCGTCAAATTTGTGGTCACCCAGAGCAATCACCTGCAGTGCGTATTTGAACTCCTGACCGTCGACGCTAAGCGTTCCCTGATACTCGCCCTGAACCGAGTAATCGGGGCCGGCCGAATTCAAGTCAGTGAACGTGCCGGCTTCTTCGTCCGCAACAACTGCAGTCAGAGGACAGAAGGCACACAACACCAACAACGCAAAGGGCAGAGAGAAGAGTCGAGTCATGGCTCACTTTCACTGGGACAGAGGTAGACCTGGCAAACGTGCCCTCCCGTGGCTGACGTCGCGAATCACGACGACGATGTGACTTTACAAATCGCGACAACAAACGGCCAGGGACCAAGGTCGTGATGACTGCCGATCCGCCATCAGCCGGCAGGCACCAGCGCGGCGGATCCCGGCTGCGCTGCGTCCGAACCCGATTGCTGCGATACGTGCGGTGAACCGTCTTCGTTGACATCCTGCCAAGACGTCACGTTCTTTCGAAACACCTGGCTGCGAATCTCATTTGACGCCGGATGCTGAACTTCCAGAAACAGATGGACTTCCAGTATCTCATATTCCGGCAGGTTCACGTGCTGGCCCGCCAGGTCCCTGATTCGCCGCAGCGTTCCGTCGATCTCCTCCTGAGCGGAACTGTCACCGGAAGTGGGATCGAACGGTACGCGCATGACGACTCGCAGAATCCTGGGACTGTTGTCGCTGATTTTTCGCTGCCCGCCGCTGACGCGCGGACTGGAGTTTTTGAATTCCGCCGCAAGTGATTTCTGAAACGGCATGAAGGGCGTGAGATGCAGTGTCCAGTAGACCCACATCGCAACGGTTGCGGCGATACCAAACAGGAACATCAGCACAACCAGCCTGCGGCCGGAAACCGATGATCCGGACGTCTGCCGGCTTTGTTCGTCACCGTTGCCGTCGTTCTGAAGCAGACTGTTCACAGGAACTTTCTGAGCCTGTCGTTCGAAAAGCGAATTGCCGGAAGCTTTGAAGCGTCGAGCTGCGCGAAGCGTGAGTGCCGGCAAGACTGCCTTGACCGGATCATCGGGAAGGCTACAGCGAATCACCGGAAACCAATGCCGATGCGGCCGGCCTTTGGCGGCGACAGACCGCCCCGAATTGTTACCATCCGCCAATCATAGGCAGTTCAATCACTTCTGTAAGCAATGGGAGGAAGGTCGCGAAATGGCGGAGCGAATGCTGGACGGAAAAGTCGCACTGGTCACCGGCTCCGGTCGCGGGCTCGGTCGAGCCTTCGCGGAACACCTGGCAAAGCTGGGCTGCAGTGTCGGTGTTCACGGAATGAGAGAACACGGACCGGCGGAATACGGCGAAGGAACCACTCTGACCGATACTGCAAGAGAAATCGGCGAAGCGCACAGTGTGAAAACCTGCCGGCTGCTCGGTGACCTGACCTGTATTGACGACGTGAATCGCATCGTGGAATCAGTGACCGCCGAACTTGGTCCGATTGATGTTCTGGTTCACAACGCCGGAGGTGACATCGCCGCGGCGGGAGGAAAACCCAATCCCAACGACGCCGTTATGATTAAGCCGGAAGATGTCCGCTCGGTGATCGATCGAAATCTGATGTCAACGATCTACGTGTGTCAGGCAACCGCGCGACAGATGATGTCCAGAAGATCCGGTCGCATTCTGACCATCAGCTCGATCTCGGGATTTCTGGGAATTCCGAACAGCGCGATCTACGCAACATCCAAGGCAGCCGTCGTGGAATATACGCGATGTCTGGCGGTGCAGCTTCGTCCCTACAACATCAATGTCAACAGCCTGGCTCCCGGTGACACGCGAACGGGTCGTTTTCTGGGAACTCGGCAGGTCGACGAAAACCGCATGGCCACACAAGGCACGCTCGATCGCATCGCTATGGTCGATGAAGTGACGCGCGTTGTCGAATTCTTCGCCGGACCGTTAGGAGATTTTGTGACCGGCCAGGTGCTGCGGGTCGACGGTGGCAGCCAGGCCTGGCCGGCATGAAAAGCGGTGACCACGAATGCGCCTGAACTTCGGCATCGGACTTTTTCCCACCGTCTGCGGATCCTGTCCGGAATTGTCCGTGTGCCGCACATTCGCCGTCTACGGTAGTGTTCAAATCTGCGTCATGCTGTTGCATTTTGCTAGCGCATAATTGAACATCGCCAATGACACTCTGGGGCGTGTGACGCAGAATCAGGCGTAGAATGTTGCAATTCTCGTCGTGCAGAATTACTCACGACCTCTGGCATGAAAACTGCAATTGTTTCATCACGCCACGGGCAGCGAGCAATGGCCCGCCTTGCTGTCTGGGCTTTGAGCGTTCCAGGGAAACCTGGAACGCTCTTTTTTTTGGTCTCTCTAGTCTTCCTTCCAGCCTTCCGAACATAGACGACTCAGCCGAATGAGACTCTTGTGGGATTCACTCCTACAAAACTCGCGCCAAAGCGGGACATTTTCTGACAGGCAAAGACGTCGGAGCGTTGCTGCACGCGAAGTCGCGATGCGTTGTGGCCACCTGGCATTCACTACAAGAGCAGGTCGTCGTCGACATCAACGCCGTCTGGCGGTGCCGTGCTGAAGCGCGCAGCTGGGGACGGAGGCTATTGCAACCCGGTTTGACCCGCTGCGATCCAGCGGGCACACAAACTCGCTGACGGATCGCGACCGCCGCTCAATTGATTCCGCAAGGGTGACGGCAGCGACGAAGCCTGCGGTGGCGAGAATCAGCGGAGTGTGAATTCCGGCAACCGGACAATCTCGCCGCCCTTCGTCGCAGATTCGTGAGCACAGATGCCCACACACGTCCAGTTAGCGCTGGTGACGGCATTGGGCCATGGGTCACGGTCTTCCACAATTGCGCTGACGAACTCGTGGACCAGATGCGGATGCGAACCACCGTGCCCGCCACCCTGAATGAAGCTCAGGTGACCGGCATCGTGAATTTCCTGCGGCTGCGTGAACTTCTGAATCTCCTTCGGCAGCAGGTGAGCGAAGTCCGGTACTTCGATCTTCTCCGGAATTTCCGGTTCCGGCTTCTTGGCGGTGTGGATGATGTGCGGCTGGTGCTCAATCAGTGTCCATTCGAAGCTTTTCTTCGTGCCGTAGACGTCAAAACTTTCGCGGTATTGCCTGGCGACGTCGTGCAGAAACCGCCAGATGTGCGCAGTCTGGTCGGTGTCCCTGATCTTGATATGACACGTTTCCACGGCGAAGCTGTTGCCGGATTTCTTTGCGATGTCGTCCCGCACTGTGCCGGAACCAAAACAACTGACGTACTCCGCCAGACCGTTTACCAGTCCCAGACACGGGCTGACCACGTGAGTCGCATAGTGCATTGGGATCATCTTTTCCCAGTAGCTGGGCCAGCCATCCATGTCCTGCGGATGTGACGCCGCAAGGTGCTGGATTCGGCCCAGTTCGCCCTTTTGGTACATGTCTTTGATGAACAGAAACTCTCGGCTGTAAACCACGGTTTCAGCCATCATGTACTTCAGGCCGGTGTCCCTGACTTTTTCGACAATCTGTCGGCATTCTTCGATGGTTGTGGCCATTGGCACGGTACACATGACGTGCTTTCCGGCATCGAGTGCCTTCAAAGACATCCATGCGTGATCGGGAATCGGGCTGTTGATGTGGACGTAGTCGACCTGCGGATCGGCCAGCACGTCGTCATAGCTGGTGTATCGTTTGTCGATTCCGAACTGATCGCCGACCGTGTTCATTTCGGCTTCGTTGCGTCGGCAGATCGCGGTGACAGTGGCATTCGGGTGAGCGTTATAGATGGGAATGAACTCGGCACCGAAGCCGAGACCGATCATCGCGACATTGACATTGGCCATGACAGTTTAGCTTTCTGATTTTCTGTATTTCGGCAGGCTGATCACTGAGTAAACCGCGGGCAAAGTGAGAACGCTTCGGCGTCGTCCGGCGACTACTGATCCATCACTTCCGTTTCCTTTGCGGCGGCTTTTCCGTTGATCGTGCCTTCGTACTTCTTCGTCAGTTCCTGAATCTGGTCCTTGACGTCATCGCGTTCGTCTTCCGACATCGACTTGTCCTTCTCCGCCTGATCTGCGTGCTTGTTGGCATCTCGCCGGATGTTTCGGATGGAAACGCGGGCTTCCTCGGACAGTTCCTTCACGCGAGCCGTCAGCTGCTTTCGCCGGTCGGTGGACAGCGGCGGGATATTCAGACGGATGACGCGGCCATCGTTGTTCGGCGCCAGGCCAAGATCGCTGTTCTGAATGGCCTTGGCGATTTCCCCGAGGCATGACGTGTCAAACGGACGAATCATGATCTGCTGCGGTTCGGGAACGCTGACGTTCGCAATCTGCTTCAGCGGCGTTTGCGATCCGTAGTAATCAACCCGGATGGAATCGACCAAGCCGGGATTGGCCCGTCCGGTGCGAATTCCCTGCAGCGACGACACCAGGTGGTCCACTGCTTTTTCCATGCGTTCTTCAGCGTCCAGCAGGATTTCATCCCTGTCCATTGCGATACACCTTCAGCTTCAGCGGGGCCGACGGACGCGGCCTGGATCAGAATCGCGAACGTGTCGATGGAAGTTCCGTTCACGGGTGGCGTGCATCGTAATAAGCCGGATGTTGCCGTCAAACGCCTGGCAACGCGGGGGTGCTGCCGCGTCGTCGATCAGGCTGCCGGTTGTGAAAAAATGCGGTGAGTTTTCGACGCGTGCGGGCTTCTCATTTTGAGTCCGGCGGACAAAGTTCGTGTGTTGCAAAAAATCAACGAACCAGCGTTTCTGTTGCCGCTTGAACACAGCTACAATCCAGCAGTATGTACGCGACCAATACCATCCTCACGTTTTCCTTCCCGCTGGGTCAGTTCGGGCCGACCCGCGTGCGAGTCAGTTTCTTGCTGCCGGTCGTGGTTCTTGCCATCATGTGGCGGCTCGGTAATGTGCCTCTGGGGCTGCTGGCCGGAGCGATTCTGATTGGCAGCGTGGTTGCTCACGAGATGGCCCATCTGCTGGTCGCGCGGGGCTGGGGCGGCGGTCCTGACACAATTCTGCTCTGGCCGCTCGGCGGTCTCCAGGAATACTCGCTGGTCGGGGACTTTCGCGTACGCGTGCAGACGATCCTTGCCGGACCGTTCGCCAATCTGGTCATTCTCGGATGCTGCTATTTCCCGCTGAACGCCGACGGTGTTCTGGATTCACTGCTGGTCCCAGTTCGCGGGTTTCCCCTGATATCGGGGGAATCCGTGGGAATGACGGCCTGCCGAATGGCATTCTTCGCGAACTGGATTCTGCTGCTGGTGAACCTGCTCCCGCTGCTGCCGTTTGACGGAGGCCTGCTGCTGCGGGCATTTCTGCGAGAACGCTTCGCCGATGTCGAAGTGCGCGACGTGATGGTTCGTCTGGGACTCGTGCTGAGTCTTTTCGGACTTCTGTCTGCGTTTGTGTTTGACGTCAGCAGCGTTGTCGCGCTGTCAGCATTTGTGCTGGTACTTCATCTGCACGAAATGGTGCGGTGGCAGGAAGTAACGGGCTACGGAGACACATTTGAAGGCTATGACTTTTCTGAGGAATACGAATACCAGGACGCCGCGCTGGACGATGACGAGTCGTTCGACCGTGAAGGCGTTGACGAAATCGCAAAAGCCAGCCAGGCCGCTCGAAGATACGTCCGGCACGAAGAAGAACGCGAACGCCGGGAATTTGAACGGCAGCAGCAGGAAGAAAAACGCGTTGACGAGATTCTTCAAAAGCTGCACGACCACGGTCGCCATGCTCTGAACGCGGCCGAACTGCGACTGCTGAAAAAGGCTGGTGATCGGTACCGCAGCCGCGGCCAGCATCATTGATGAACGGCCCGGGCCATTCGCCGTCGGTCAACAATTCAGACCGGGATGAGTGCGGCAAGTCTTCAAGTCCCGCAATGAGCCAATCGACCGTAGCCGGCAGCAAAGTAGCCGCGCCGCACGGCCGAATCGCACCAACCCGGAAGCAATTGCATCCGGCACCCGTTTCGAAAGTCGCCACAAGAAAGCCGAAAGACGTCTGTCATGTTTTGCTCGAAATCTGCTGCGTTTCCCCTCCCGATGATGGCTGCTCTGGTGTTGCTCACCGGCTGCGGCGAACAGCCACCGACCGGCGATGCGGCACCAATTCGCAGCGCCGCTGTCGATTCGGAGAAAGCGCCGAACACCGTTCCGGGTGACATTGCCGCTGATGACTCCCCCCAGACATCGCCCGGCGGTTCGCAGCGAAGCACATACGCCGGAATGAGGTTCGAGATTCCGGCCGGATGGAAGGAAGTGGAACTCAGTGCGATGCAGCGAGGTATCATCGCCGCTCGGTTCACGATGCCCGAAATCAGTCAGGATCTGACGCTGACCCTGTCGCGTTCCGGAGGATCGATTTCGGAAAACCTGGATCGCTGGCGAGGACAGGTGGAAGCTTCCGAACCGGAACGTTCGGAAACCGTCAAGGTCGCCGGCGCGGAAGCGTCACTGATCGATCTGAAGGGACGGTTCTCCGCCGGGTTCGGACGGGAGCCAGCCGACGGATTTCGTATGATCGGTGTGATTGTACCGATGGAACCGGAGCCGTATTTCATCAAGCTGACAGGACCCGTCGACGCGGTCGCTGAGATCGAGGAACCATTCCAGCAATTCCTTGAATCCGCCCGCGCGGAATAGACGTTGTCGACGCAGCGGCACTGGCCGTATCCTGCATC
This sequence comes from Planctomycetaceae bacterium, assembly GCA_041398785.1. Lineage (NCBI taxonomy): Bacteria > Pseudomonadati > Planctomycetota > Planctomycetia > Planctomycetales > Planctomycetaceae > Planctomycetaceae bacterium. The sequence goes on from JAWKUA010000023.1 coordinate 60,255, forward strand.
GAATGGAATTCATTTCCCGAATCAGGCAGGCAACCATGGTACATTCACGACGGCTCACCGCGGCGACGACACGGCACGTGCATCACATCGTTCTGCCGGCATTGCTGTGCGGAGCCTGCTTTGGACTGTCATTGTTCAGCGCAGCAGCCACGTTCGCCGCGCCCGCGGCAACCGCCGCCGACGATGAGGAGACCGACGCGGCCGTTCAAAAAGCGCTGGACTATCTGGCGTCGCAGCAGAAGCGACAGGGGTACTGGGAAGCCAACCAGGGACAGTATCGAGTCGCCATGACGGCTCTGGCCGGCACGGCGATGCTTGCCGAAGGTTCCACCACGACCACCGGCAGATACTCCCGCCCCATCAGCGACGCCGTGGATTACCTGCTGGCAATGAGCCGCCCGAACGGTCTGATCGGCTACCGCGAAGACGGACACTACACCTATGGCCACGGATTTTCGATGGTGTTTCTCAGCCAGGTGTTCGGCGAAGAAGAGGATCTTCAGAGGCGGGAGGAAATTCGCGAGGTGCTGGTGAAAGCCGTGCAGTTCTGCGCAGACGCTCAGACAAGTCGCGGCGGCTGGGGCTACGTTTCGGCGAAGGAAGGCAGCGATTTCGACGAAGGGTCGACGTGTATTACTCAGGTGCAGGGCCTGCGAGCCTGCCGAAATGCGGGCATCCCTGTTTCGAAGGAAATCATCGACCGCGCGATCAAGTACATCGACGACTGCACAACATCCAGCGGCGGAGTGCAGTACAGTATTCGAGGCGGCGGCGAGCGTCCTCCCATCACCGCCGCGGCGCTGGCAGCGCTGTTCAACGCCGGTGAATACGACACGGAACTCAGCCGAAAAATGCGGGCCTACTGCGAGGAGAATATCTGGCCGGACAAGTCGGTCAGCGCCCGCAACGGTCACTGGCACTACATGCATTTCTACTACGCTCAGGTCATTTACCGCCAGGGCGGTGACCGGTGGAGGCAGTATCGCAGGGAGATCACGGAAGAAATCCTGAAGCGAACTCAGGCCAACGGCGGCTGGTCGGACCAGCAGATTGGACCGGTTTACACGACGGCAATCAACTGCATCATCCTGCAACTTGAAAAGGGATATCTGCCGATTTACCAGCGGTGATCGGCTATAGCAATCGATGCGTTCTCGTCGCAGCCGCTGTCCATTTCCGGTTTCCGATTTCCTTCCGCTCGAACGACACGCCGCGTTTCCATGAAGTTCAGCTCACCGCGAATGCAGATTCCATGACGACGTTTGCGTTGCTGCTGGGCGGGTTCCTCGGTCTTGTCGCGGGATCCGAATTGCTTGTTCGCGGAGCGGTGCGGCTGGCTGCGGCGATGAAGATTTCGCCGCTGGTGATCGGCCTGACAATTGTGGCTTTCGGCACCAGTGCTCCGGAACTGGCGGTGTCGGTTTCCTCCGCGCTGGCCGGTCAGCCGGACCTGGCTGTCGGAAATGTCATCGGCAGTAACATCTTCAATACTCTGCTGATCCTGGGACTCAGCGCTCTGATCGTGCCGCTTGTGGTCCATCAGAAACTGATTGTGTTCGATGTTCCGATCATGGTCGGAGTTTCCATCCTGCTGCTGCTGTTCGCGCAGGATCAGCAGATCAGCCGATTCGAAGGCGCGGGGCTGTTTGCCGGAATCATTCTGTATACCGTCTGGTGTGTGATTGCCGGTCGCAGGGAATCCGCTGCGGTCCGAAAGGAATATTCCGTCGAATACAGCGATGAGACGCCCGCTTCGTCGACCGAAAGTCTGCGACACAGACTGCTGAGAATGGCGGGCTATCTGGGACTCGTGGCTGCCGGCGCGGCGCTGCTGGTGCTCGGATCGAACTGGATGGTTGAAGGTGCCGTCGAAGTCGCTCGCTGGCTGGGTGTCAGCGAGCTGGTGATCGGCCTGACGGTGATCGCCGCCGGAACCTCGCTGCCGGAAGCCGCCACATCCGTCATGGCAGCGGTGCGGAACGAACGTGATATCGCAGTGGGCAACGCGGTGGGCAGCAATCTGTTCAACATCATGAGCGTGCTGGGGCTGACGGCTGTCGTCGCCCCGAAGGGCCTGGCCGTTTCGTCGGAAGCACTGCGGTTTGATCTTCCGGTGATGGTGGTCGCCGCGATTCTGTGTGTCCCGATCTTTGTCACCGGCCGGCAGATTTCCCGCTCAAACGGCGCAGTTCTGCTGTGCGGATACGTTGTCTACGTTTCCGTGCTGGTCTTTCAGGCCACCTGGGGAACCGGCGGCTGACGTGAACCAGTCATCCGGCCGGCGTCGAGCGGCCCTCTTTCTCGTTCCGAGGTTCCAGCCTCCGCGCCCTCGTTCCGAGGCTCCAGCCTCGGAACGCACCGCCTGGAAGGCTCTGAAACGAGTTCACGTGCGCGTGATGACGCTGCCGTCGCCAATCGACTTCGGGCCAACGATGTGAGCGTGCGGGCCGATCGTGCAATTCGCTCCAATCGTGACCTGGCCTTCGATGACGCAGCCCGGTTTGACGACGGTGTCCGGTCCGATCTTGACGCCAAAGTCGATGCTGGTCTGCAGCGGATCGACGATCGTGACGCCGCTGGTCATCAGGTCGTTCAGGATTTCGCGCTGGATGTGAGCACGAACTTCCGCCAGCTGTACGCGAGTATTCACGCCGATGGCTTCTTCGATTGTCAGACTGCAGCTTGCCGCCACGTTGTCTCCTTCGTCCATCAGAATTCGCGGACAGTCGGTCAGATAGTACTCGGCCTGAACGTTGTTCGGCTTCAGTTGTCGCAGTGAACTCAGCAGTCGCGGCGTGCTGAAGGCGTAACAGCCGGTGTTGATTTCGGTGATGCGGCGCTCTTCCTCGGACGCGTCTTTCTGTTCGCGAATGCACACGAAACGGCCGGCGGAATCCCGGACGACTCGGCCAAGTCCTTCGTTGTTGGCCGTATCCGCGGTGCCGATCACACACGACGCGTTTTCCCGCTGCTGATGATCCAGCAGCGCTTTCAGCGACGAACCCCGCAGCAGCGGCGTGTCTCCGGCAAGAATCAGCGTGGAACCGTCGTGGCCATCGAGTTCCTGTTCACACATCATCACAGCATGACCGGTGCCGTTCTGCTCCTTCTGCTCGGCGAAGACGACGTCGCCGTGATGTTTCAACGCGTCCCGCACGGTGTCCGCCTTGTGTCCGACAACAACGATCAGCTTGCCGACACCGGCGTCGCGAGCCGCATCCAGCACGAATTCGATCATCAACCGACCGCAGACCGGATGCAAAACCTTCGGCAGTTCGGACTTCATGCGAGTGCTCTGCCGGCGGCCAGTATCACAGCAACGGGAGCGGTCATTTCGCGGCTTTCCTTCGATCGAGGCGTTCAGAGGTTCGATGCAGAACGGCGCGGAGGATAGCAGACGAATCTCGCGGTAAACGTGAGTCGTCGCCTCTCGGCGCGATGGAGCTACAGCCGCTGCACGTGTTGCAGCGCGAAGTCGCGCCGCGTCAGTTTCAGCGGACGTTCCTGAGTGATCCACAGCCGCCACCAGACGCCCAGCACCAGCCGCGAACAGTGCGTAGGCGTGGTCGGCTTTTCCGGACGATTGTTGCTCCAGCATCCGTTGAATCGTCGGCCAATTCAGCATTCCCGTTTGATGTGCGAAGTCTTCGGTCAGAGTTTCCCGCAGCAGCGGCTGCCAGTCACTGCTGATCCACTGTTCCAGCGGAATCAGAAATCCGGCCTTGCGACGGTCGATAATTTGGCAGGGAAGGTCCTTGCGAAGTGAATTCTTCAGAACCAGCTTGCCGCGTTTTCCGTTGCGTTTGAATTGCGGCGGAATGGACAGGCACGTTTGCACGACGTCGTTGTCCAGCAGCGGAACTCGCACTTCCAGGCCGTGAGCCATACTCATGCGATCGACCTTCACCAGCATGTCATTCGGCAGTGAAATGACGTGTCCATGTGAAGCTGCTGTTCCAGCGGAGTCAGCCACGACGGAGCATCCAGCAGCGTCGAGGCGTAGTCGTTCAGCGGATCGGAATCGGCCAGCCTCTGAAATTCCGACGTGTACAGTGACGGCCGCAGTTCCGCCGACACGATGCGACGCCAACTGCAATGATCGAACGGAAACGCCCGTTCGCGCCGGCCACGAACCGTCTCAGCAGCGACGGCAGCCCGTACTTCTTCTGAGACGCCGGCAGACGCTTCACCAGCGGAGCGATCAAGCCTCGTCGCAGAAGACCCGGCAGCCGACGATACTTCGGAGCCAGCTCGGACGCTGATACGTGTCGTAACCGCCCAGCAATTCGTCCGCTCCATCGCCCGACAGAGCCACCGTGACGTGCCGCCGAGCGAACTCGCACAGCAGGTAAACGGGAATCGCGGAATTGTCGGCGAACGGTTCTTCAGCGTGAGAGACAATTGTTTCCAGCAGCGACGCCGCGTCGGGCCGAATGGTCTGTGAATGATGCCGCGTTTCAAAATTCCGGCGACCTGTTTGGCGTACGTCGATTGTCGAAGCTGGCTTCTTCGAAACCGATCGTGAACGTGTCGACGGAAGTGGCTCCGCTGTGCTTCATGCCTCGCACGACGGCCGACGAATCCAGCCCGCCGCTCAGGAACGCTCCCAGCGGAACGTCGCTGACCATCTGGCGTTTCACCGATGAGTTGATCGACGTGTCGAGTCGCTCCGTCGCTTCCTCTTCCGTCATCGAGCGGCCGTTGTTCAGGGTACGGCAGCGAATGCCAGCGCGTGAGTTCCGGCTTTGATCCTCGCTTCACCAGCAGCGACTGCCCCGGCAGCAACTGGCGAATGCCGTCGAATCCGGTCCACGGGCGCGGGCGTGTAGCCGAACGTCAGAAAGCGATCGAGTGCTCGCCAATCCGGGCGGCGTTCGACGCTGTCATCGGCCAGGATCGCTTTGATTTCCGAACCGAAACGGATGAGCGCCGTCGTCCAGGTAGAACAGCGGTTTGATGCCGATCGAATCACGAACCAGCCACAGCGAATCCTGATCGCGGTCCCAGATCGCGAACGCAAACATTCCGTTCAGCCGCGCCGCTACTTCGCGTCCCCACTGCCGGTAGCCTTTCAGGATGACTTCTGTATCGGTGTGCGATTGGAACTGCTGACCCGCCGCTTCCAGTTCTCGTCGCAGTTCGCGGAAGTTGTAGATCTCGCCGTTGAAGACGATCCAGCAGCGCTGGTCGGAATCGCTCATCGGCTGATGGCCGGCGTCGCTGAGATCGATGATCGACAGCCGACGATGCCCCAGCAGCGTGCCCGGCGCGATCAGCAAACCACCGTCATCCGGGCCGCGGTGAGCGATGGCCTCGACCATCTTCAAGCCGACGCTTTCGTCCGGCATGGCCGTGGCGTGATCGCCGTATTCAAAGATGCCGGCGATGCCGCACATGGGGGGAACGATGGGGAATGGAGAATCGGGGAATGGAGAATGCCGCTTTCGAGGGTACCACATCCTGCGTCCAGCAGGCTGTGCGGCGAAGCCGTTGAAAGCCGGCACCGGCGAACTTACCGCACGTGCGTCACCGTTTCCAGCACCGTGTCCCAGCGTTTCCCGCCGTGCGCGACAACTTGCCTGAACGGGAAGATGTGGTACCCGTGTTTCGTTTACCGCACGACGAAGTTCACCATCCGGCCAGGCACGGCGATGACTTTCACGATGGTCCTGCCTTCGAGTTGTTTCTGAACGTTGGCGTCGGCTTCGGCAGCGGCCTGCAGAGCGGCGGCGTCCAGGCCGTTGGGGACGTGGATTTTCGCCTTCAGTTTGCCTTTGATCTGAACGGGAATTTCCACGGTGTCTTCGACCAGCAGAGCAGCGTCGTACTGCGGCCACGATTCGTAAGCCAGCGTGTTGTCGTGGTCGGCGCGTGCCAGCAGCTCTTCGGCCAGATGCGGAGCGAACGGGCTGAGCAGCAGCAGGAACGGTTCCAGTACGGACTTCGGCCGGCTGTCTTCGTGAGACATGAAATTGGTGAATTCCATCATGCGGCTGATGGCTGTGTTGAAACTCAGCTTGTCGATGTCGTCGGTGACCGCCTTGATCGTCTTGTGCAGAATGCGGCGCTGTTCGTCGGTCGGTTCGGCATCATTGACGGATGACAACAGCGTGACGTCTTCGGCTCGGTCGTCGATCATCATCCGCCAGGACTCGGCCGAGAAACCGGTAAACGCCTTCGACACCTTTCATGCTCCACGGTTTCACCCGTTCCAGCGGTCCCATAAACATTTCGTACACCGCAGCGAGTCGGCTCCGTAGTCGCGAACGACGTCGTCGGGGTTGATGACGTTGCCTCGAGACTTGGACATTTTTCGGCTTTACTGTGTTCGTCGGCTTCGCCCAGAATCATTCCCCGATTAACGAGTTTGTGGAATTGTCTGGGTGTGCTGATGGCCTCGGTCGAACAGGACCTTGTGCCAGAAGCGAGCGTACAGCAGATGCAGCACCGCGTGTTCCGCTCCGCCGATGTAGAGGTCCACCGGCATCCAGTATTTTTCGACGTCCGGATTGATGAATTCTTCGTTGTTCTTCGGATCGCAGAAGCGAAAGTACCAGCAGCTTCCGGCCCACTGAGGCATGCTGTTGGTTTCTCGCTTCAGCTTTGTGCCATCGTCGGCGGTCTGGAACAGCCAGTCCGCCGGAGCCTTCGCCAGCATCGGTTCGGGCGTGCCGGTGGGTTGGAAGTCGTCCATGTGCGGATGAGGCACGGGCAGCGATTCGACCGGTTCGGCTCGCATCAGCCCGGTCGGATTGCCGTCATCGTCGAGTTCATGCCAGATCGGAAACGGCTCGCCCCAGTACCGCTGCCGGCTGAACAGCCAGTCGCGGAGCTTGTAGTTGACGGCGGCTTTGGCGAGACCGGCTTCGTGGAGTGAATTTGTGATTTGAGATTTGAAATCTTCAGTGGTCAGGCCGTTGTAGTCGCCGGAATTGATGGCGGTGCCTTTGCCCGTGAAGGCAGAGTTTCCGAATGCTGTCGGGTGTTTGCGTAAATGTCGGGGAATCATCAAGCATACCTGACGCGACGATCTCGTCGAGTTGCTTTCAGTTTTCGAAGCTGATCAATGGGCTCGGGATCCGTCCGCGCATGTTGTTGGATTTCCGCGTCGATTCGATCGCGTTCGGATCAGCTTGTGCTATCTCCGTTTCCAGGAAGTTCTCCGCAACCACCGGTATCGGGCACACGACGCTGCGGATCTTCAGGCCGAACTTCTTCGCAAACTCCATGTCGCGATCATCATGTGCCGGGACGGCCATGATGGCTCCGGTGCCGTAGCTGATCAGGACGTAGTCGGCGATCCAGATCGGGATTTGTTCGCCGTTGACCGGGTTGATCGCGTACGAGCCCGGGAAGACGCCCGTTTTTTCCTTTGCCAGTTCCGTGCGGTCGAGGTCGCTTTTGGTCGCGGCTTTGCGGCAGTACTCACTGACTTCCTGCGCCTGAGCGGGCGTGATCAACTGGTCGACCAGCGGATGTTCCGGGAGCGATCACCATATATGTTGCGCCGTACAGCGTGTCGGGCCGCGTTGTGTACACGCGCAGGACGTCGTCGTCCGGTTTTTCCGGGAACCCGGTGTGCGCGCGGTGGCGTTTCCAGGCTTCGAATTCCGTCTGGGAGGGCGAAGCTCCTGCTGAGCCACTGCCGGTGTTGGCATTCGAATGCGCATGCGGCTCGGCGGGAGCCTCGCCCTCCCGATCGCTCCCGATAAAGAAATCGACTTCCGCACCCGTGCTCCGGCCGATCCAGTTGCGTTGCAGCAGCTTGATGCTTTCGGGCCAGTCCAGATCGTCCAGTTCGTTTGCCAGGCGGTCGGCGTACGACGTGATCTTCAGCATCCACTGCTTCAGGGGAACTCGTTCGACCGGATGGCCGCCGCGTTCGCTCTTGCCGTCGATGATTTCTTCGTTCGCCAGCACCGTGCCGAGTGCCGGACACCAGTTGACCGGAGCTTCGCTGATGTACGCCAGCCGATGAGCGTCCTGATAACGGCGAACGGCGTCCGGCCCAATAGCGAGAATGGTGTCGGGAATCGTCAGTTCTTCAATGCGGCGGCCCATGCCGGTGCGGGACTTGCCGTCGGGACCGGTCCAGGTGAATTCGGGGTCGTACCACGTGTCGAACAGTTCCAGGAAGATCCACTGAGTCCAGCGGTAGTAGTCCGGATCCGTCGTGGCGATTTCGCGAGACCAGTCGTAGCTGAATCCCAGCATCTTCAACTGGCGGCGGAACGTGTCGATGTTCTGTTCGGTCGTTTCGCGCGGGTGCGTTCCCGTCTTGACGGCATGTTCTTCGGCGGGAAGACCGAAGGCGTCCCAGCCCATCGGGTGCAGGACGTTTTTTCCATTCATCCGAGCGTAGCGGCAGACAATGTCAGTCGCCGTGTAGCCTTCCGGGTGGCCGACGTGCAGACCGCTGCCGGATGGGTACGGGAACATGTCCAGCACGTACAGTTTGTCTTTGCCGTTGGCGGGATCACCGGCCTTGAACGTGTTGTGTTCGTCCCAGAATTTCTGCCAGCGGGCTTCAATCGTCTTTGCGCGGGCAGCGTCGTATCGAGGCATCGGGTGAATCCAACGTAATGACTTGCGAAAGACCCGGAGTCTATTCGAGGCATTGAACGATGCCAATCAGTGCGTTTGGCAGCGAGCACGCGGGTCACGGTTTGGGAACGGCGCGCCGGAGGAATCTGGTCGCGCTGCTGCAAGCGCCGCGAATGGCTGACGAGGTGAACGCAGGCTCTTCAAAAGACCGTCCGGCTGACTGATGCGTTGCTGTTCAGTCTTTCAACCGGTCAACGATCCGCGCGCGAGCTACCAGAACTGGTGCTTCGATCAGGAAGTGCATCAAGATCCAGGAAGGGCGTTTTTTGATATCGGGGATTGGTTGGCGGAATCGGCGAATTGAAGTAGAACTGTGACGCGGTGGGCTGATCTGCAGCATCCGTTTCGCCACGTTCCGTTCGATGAACATTCGTTGTGCGTCCCATCTTATATCGGGTGACTGAAACACATGGACGTCCTGCTTGAGCCGTTGCCGTTTGTCAATTCCCGAAATCACTCAGCGTCCGACATACGCGTGTCGGAGGCGCTGAATGCAACGACCCTTGCGGAACTGGTTGGGGAGGTTTCCGAACTGACGCGTCGCGGTATCGCGATGGTCAGCATTCGGCGACAGCAGATTCTGAGAATCGGTCCCGCACCACTTCAGCATGTGCTTGCCGACAGCGGGCTGGAGGTTTCCAGCATCGGGTTTGCGGGAGGATTCACGGGAACTCTGGGGCGGGGATACAAACAGGCCGTGGACGATACTCGTCGCGCCATCGAACTCGCGGCCGAGTTTCGCGCGAGATCCGTGATCGTGGTGGCGGGGAGCCGCAATCTGCACACCCGTCGACATGCCGAACGAATTGTGCGTGACGGACTGAACGACTGTCTGGACGACGCTCTGCGACTTCGAGTCACAATGCTGGTGCCGATGAATTCCGTGTTCGGCCATCGCCGTGAAGTCTATCGGCCGGAGCATCTGGCGCCGCTGGACTGGATTGACAGTCTGGAATCTCTGCGCATCCGCAGCCTGCTGATGCTGCGAGGTCAGTCGCCGTGGAATCATCTGCCTGACTGCTGGCGTCGCTGCCTGACGTCCGGCGGCTATCTGCGAGCCAGCCCAAGGTGCCGGGCCATCAACGGCAGTCAGCACCTGCTGTCACATATCGCCTCGCGGCTGGAAATCGCCAGCCGCAAGAAGGAAGTGAAGACCCGCGCCGGCTGAGGCGCTGGCCGCGATTGGCGTGGTCGCACGCAGATCGATCTCAGCGGCAGCAAGAGTTCGTCTGCATCAATCGACGGCCGCGCTGGCCTGCCACCGGCGCGGACTGCCGCACGGCGACGGTTACTCGATCGGCTTCTGTTCGCTGGCAAACTGAATATCGGACGCGTCCGGTACGCTGTCGCGAGTTCCGAACGCGACGGTCGTCGGAATCTGGCGGCGGAATGAACCGGGTGGTGTCATGCGAGCCCGGTTGACGTCGCTTTTCAGAGTTCCGTTCTGAATCGGACCGACGCCGAAGACGAACCAGTTGTTGTCGTCGGCCTGAGCCATCGCCACACCGCCGTCGCCCAGCACTCGCCGGGACTTGGCATCGAAGATCACCAGTCCGATCTTGGAATACCCGAACTGCGTTTTTCGTTCCGCCAGGCGAATTTCCGGTATTGTCAGCATTCCCGGCAGAGCAATTTCGGGCGTTCCGAGAAACGACTCGGCGGTATCAGTGCCGACGCCTCCGCTGCGGAGTTCCATCACGACATCTGCCTCTTCGGCATTCGTGGTCAGTCGGCCGCCGGCACGCATCACTCGATGGCGAACGGAACCGACAACATAGGCTTTGTCGACACACTCCAGGTACTTGTCTTCCAGAAAGACGTTCTGGCCGTACATCGGCGTGAAGTCGACTTTGTTCAGCGACTGGTCGATGGCGTTCGACAACAGCATCTGTTCCTTGGCTGTTCGCGCGGTGTTCGAAGTCTTCGAAGACGTACACCCGACAATCCCAACCAGCAGAACTGCAGCCGCCAGGGAGGCGAATCCGATTCGTTGCATCACGAAAGCCCGTAAAGAGGTTTGGCGGAGAAGTCCGCATCGACGCGTCAATGTCGGCGGAAAATAGAGTCGAGCAAGTACGCGTCTCAAGATCGTGATCCTGCGGCAACTCGGGTTCCGTCGGTCGCGCAGCCTGATCCGGTCATTCCTGCCGATGGCCGGTGAGCAATTTCGGCAGAATCTGCCGCTGCCGGACTCTGTTCACGGGGGAAGTCCTGCACCAGGCTGTACATCAGAATCGCACGTCTGACACGCCCGGATCAGGGGTCAGCAGTCTCGCTCACGGCGCTGTTGCCAAACGACAACATGCTGACAACGCTCAACAATTCTGACCGGGGAAACGTCACAAATGGGCATCGCGACGGATCGTCGCCTGTCCGGGAATGCGACGGCGTGTAAGTTTGCCGTGACACGTTGCTGTGAAGCGTAACTGACCGTCTGCGACACCGGACCAGACCGGTGCCCCGGAGTTCCAGGCACGTTTTTCAGCATGCTGCGACTGGCGGGTCACCCGGCCGTCCCGATCGGACGGCAACCAGCCCGAACGCGCAAATCGGCGCGGGAAACCAGCAGCAGACGTTGTATTTCCGCGACCTGGGGCCTGTTTCTGAACTAGGTTGACTTCAGGACTGCGCCTCCGTTGCGCCAATTCGCGCCATTCGAAAAATCGGCACACTCGAACATCCGTGACAGAAACCGGGCAGCTATGCATTCGAACACGAATCCGGGACCATCACACAGCGCTTCACCAGTCAGCAGTCGGCCGGGGAATCCGATGGGAGCCTCCGTACCCGGCCAGGGTCGGCAGATTACGGTCTGGGGACTGCTGGACGCATTTCGTCGACGCTGGATACCGACGCTGGCGCTGGCGATTCCGGCGGCTCTGCTGGTTGCGGCCGCGATCTGGGAACTGGTGCCTGCCAAGTACGAGTCTGTCGCGCTGCTGAAGATCCATCAGTTCGAGCAGATCGTTTACACCGATACGCCCAACGACCGGTCTTCCGAGTTTCTGACGTACCGCGATTCTCAGATCAATTTTCTGAAAAGCCGCCCCGTGCTGACGGCCGCGCTGCGGGCCGAGGGAGTTGCTGAAACCAAAACGCTGCGCGATGTCCGGTTTCCCGTGGAATGGCTGGAGGACAAGCTGGATGTCGCCGAGGACCTCAGTCCGGAATTTGTCCGCATCTCTCTGGCCGGCGAATACCCGGACGATCTGGCCCTGGTCGTCGATGCCGTCAAAGACGCCTACCTGGATGAAGTCGTCTACAACGAACGCAAGGAACGCATCAACCGGCTGAAGGAGCTGGAGCAGAACTTCAACGACATCGATCTGAAGGTCAAGCAAAACGACGCTCGAATCGACGCACTGGCCAGAGATCTGGGAACAACGGATTCCCGGGCCGCGCTGCAGATTCAGGATCTGGAAAACGAACGACTGCGCGACCTGCAGAAGGATCTGGGCGAAATCAACGCGAAGATTCGTGCGGAGGAAACCGCGCGCCAGTTTCTTCAGGAACGCGGCCTGACATCGGCCGAAATGAATTCCACGCTGCCGGGTATCGGGTTCGGTCCGCTGCCGTCCGCCGCTCCTTCCGCAAGTCCGCTGGGGCCGTCGGCCGGACTGCAGCAGCAACTGTTGATGGTACAGCGCGAAATCAAGCGGTTTCAGTCGCAGACCAGAAATCCGAATCATCCCGACCTGCTGGCGCTGAAGGATCAGGAATCGCAACTGCTCGCGATGCTGACCGGTGCCTCCCCGAAGGACGACGGCACTCCGGGCATCGCCATGTCCCAGTACGAATGGCTGACCAAGCAAAAGGAAAAGCTGGAAGCGGAGTTCAATGCACGAAGCGAGGAACTGCACCAGAAGGGGATTCGCCTGGCGGAACTGGAACGCGAACGCAGCCAGGTGGAACACCTGAAGAAGCTTCGTGATCAGCTTGCGGACGACATGCAGAAGCAGCGTTTCGAACTGAATCGTCCGCAGCGAGTCGAAGTGATTCAGGCGGCCAACATCCCCGAAAAGCGCAATGTCAAATCCAAGATGCAGTTGTCCGGGCTGGGTGGAGCATCCGTGCTGTTTTCCATCATCGCCGGCTTCACTCTGTTTGAATGGTTTTCGCATCGCGTCGGCCAGACGTCGGACGTCACGAATCAGATCGGCCTGCGGCTGATCGGCACGATTCCGTCACCCGACAAGGGCGGTCTGCTGGGGCTGGGCATCTTCGCCGGCAAAGTCGATTACGACGAATGGAACCGGGCGGTCATCGAATCGATGGACGTGGTTCGAACCTACCTGACGCGTCACATCGATCCCAGCCGGCCGGCATCCGTCTTAATCACCAGCGCGTCGGCCAACGAAGGCAAAACGACAGTGTCCTGCCAGCTTGCCGCAAGTCTGGCTCGCACGGGCAAGCGAGTCGTGCTGGTGGACTGCGACTTCCGCCGCCCGTCGGCTCACCTGATGATGGATGGACGCGAAGGTCCGGGGATTTCCGAATATCTGCGAGGCGAAGTGGCTCTGGCGGACGTCTGCCAGGCGACTCAGGCCAACGGACTGACGTTCGTTGCGGCCGGGCGCGTCGACGCACTGACGCTTCAGAAGCTGTCTTTCGACGGCGGCCGGTCACTGATCGACGCACTGAAGGCCGAGTTTGACTTTGTCATCATCGATACGTCACCGCTGCTGTTCGTCGCGGAACCTTCGATGCTGTCGCAGAACGCTGACATCGTGCTGATGTCGACTCGCAAGGACTACAGCCGCATTCCGTATGTCATGCAAAGCCGCGATTCGCTGCGAAGCCTGCAGGTACCGCTGCTGGGAGCTGTGATGGTCGGAGCGGATTCGGACTTCCAGCGTCAGACGTACGGATATCGGCAGGAGATTCAGCGTTCCGGTCACCTGGTGCATTCCTGACCCGCAGGCCGACGGGACTCCGATCCCGTCATTTGCCGGCGACGCGGAGTCCCGTCGTACAGAAACGTTCCTGTATGCCACCCACTCCGCCTGTTCGATTTGCGTGATGGCTGTTACCTCCATGACATCACCAGCCGGATCGCCAAACTCACACGGGACGGGACATTCACCGTCGACGTGGAAGATTTCTTTCACGTCTCGTCCTTCGCGTCCGACATTCGGCCGGAAGACTGGGACCAGTACGAATGCCGCGTCGAACGCAACACGCACCGGGTTCTGGAAATCGCCGCCGAAACCGGAACGCACGGAACGTTCTTTGTGCTGGGCTGGGTCGCTGAACGATTCCCGGCTCTGGTCCGGGAAATTCGCAGCGCCGGGCATGAAATCGGCTGCCACAGCATGTGGCATCAGCTTGTCTACGATCTCGGCCCGATCCGGTTTCGCCGCGACCTGATCGACGCTCGCAATAAGCTGGAAGAAATCACCGGCGAACCCGTCACGCAATATCGCTCCCCCAGCTTTTCGATCACGGAAAAGTCGCTGTGGGCGCTGCAGGTGCTGGTCGAAGAAGGGTTTGATACGGATTCCAGCATCTATCCGGTCAGGCATGACCGCTACGGCATTCCGAACGCCCCGGCGGCACCGCACATCATTGAAACGCCTTCCGGACCGATTCGCGAGTTCCCCGGCATGACCTGCCCGGTCGGTCGCGCGCGGATTCCCGTTGGCGGAGGCGGGTATCTGAGGCTGCTGCCATGGCCTGTGACTCGTCAACTGCTGCGGCGCGTTCGTCGACTGAATCAGCCTCTGAACGTCTACATTCATCCCTGGGAATTCGACCCGGATCAGCCCCGTGTTGCCGCGTCACTGAAATCCCGGTTTCGGCATTACCAGAACCTGCGGACCACCGCGTCCAAGGTCCGTCACCTGTTGAGAGAGTTTTCACTGACAACAATGTCGCGCGTGCTGGATTCGATGGAATTGCCCGTCGCTCCCGGCAAACCAAACACAGCAAACGCATAGCCGCCGCGCTTCCGGCGGTGGAGATCCTGATTCCTCCGCCGCCTGATTCGTTTCGCGGCCACAAGACACACGACGGCCTGCCGGAAGGCGATTGAATCCGGATCAACAACACCATGAAGCCTCGAATCCTGTACATCACGCATCGCGTTCCGTGGCCGCCCGACCGAGGCGACCGGATTCGCACATGGAACATCCTGAAATTCCTGGCATCCGGTGCCGACGTCGATCTGGCGTGCCTTGCCGACGAACCGGTAACTTCGGAAACGCGTCGCGCGCTGCAGGGTGTTACCCGACAACTTGCCATCATTCCGCATTCCGGAGTCCTGCGATACGTTCGCGGAGCCGTGTCGCTGTTAAAGGGCCGAACGGTCACGGAAGGACTTTTTTCGAATGCCCAACTGCGGCTGGTCATCGACGACTGGACCAGGCACACGGCATACGACGCGGCGATCAGCTCTTCCTCGGGAGTCGCCGGCTACGCGCTTCCGCCGGTGGCGCGCATCAAAGGTCACGTCTGGGTGGATCTGATCGACGTCGACAGCCAGAAGTGGCTCGACTATGCCGCTTCCGCTTCATTTCCCCGGTCGCTGATTTATCGCACGGAAGGTCGGCGGCTGCGAAGTCTGGAAACGCGTCTTGCCGGCCAGGCAGACCGATTACTGGTCGTCAGTGAAGCCGAACGGCAACTGTTCTCGGACTTCTGCCCGAATGCTCCCGTGCAGGCGGTCGGCAACGGAGTCGACATCGAATACTTCGCCGCGGCGCCGGGAACTGCCGCGGAACCGCATAGCTGCGTGTTTGTCGGCGTGATGAACTATCTGCCGAACGTCGATGCCGTGAGGTGGTTCGCAAAGGACGTCTGGCCTGCGATTCGTCAGCGGTTTCCCGATGCCCGCTTCAACATCGTCGGCAAGTCTCCGTCTTCCGAGGTTCGCGAATTGAGCCGCCTGCCGGGAATTCATGTGACCGGAGCCGTGGACGACGTTCGCCCGTGGCTGCACCAGGCGAACTGCGTCGTCGTGCCCCTGCGGATTGCTCGCGGTGTTCAAAACAAGGTGCTGGAAGCGATGGCCTGCGGTCGCCCGGTTGTCTGTTCCCCGGCGCCATTGAAAGGTCTGGGAGCCGAACCGGGACTTCACCTGCTGCGAGCGGACACGTCGGACGATTGGGTTTCGGAAGTCAGCCGCGTGTTCGAAGACCGGACGCTGGCCGCTGATCTGGGAATCGCGGCCGACGCCTGGGTGCAACTGAATCATCGCTGGGAAAACAGCCTGCACGCGCTGACGGAACTGTTCGACGGCAGCCGCAGTTCGATCCCGCACGGACTGGAGACCATCTGATGAAGGGCCTCATCTTTACCTGGCTGATCACCTTCCTGGGAGTCGGCGGCAGTATCGTGTCGCCCTTCTACGGATTCCTGGCGTATGTGGCTCTGGCGCTGCTGCGCCCGGAATTCATGTGGGCTCACTCCATTCAGGGCGGACGCTTCAGTCTGATCGTGGCCATGGCCATGCTTTTCAGTTGGGGACTGCGGGGATTCGGAAACTGGAATCTGGGTCGGGCGAAACCGATCGTCCTGCTGTTCATCGGTTTCTGGATGTGGTCGGTCTTCGGAGCGATCTATGCCGACAGCCAGAGTCATGCGTGGTACTACGTTGAACAGATGGCAAAGATCCTGCTGCCGTTTCTGGTCGGCATTACTTCCGTTCGCTCGATTGACGACCTGAAAAAACTGGCGTGGGTGATTGTGCTGTGTGAAGGGTACGTCTGCTTCGAAATGAATCTGTACTACCTCAGCGGCTTCAATTACCTGTGGGAAATCGGTTTTGGCGGAGTCGATAACAACTCAGCATCGATCGGATTCGTCGCGGCTCTGGGCGTGGCATTCTTTCTGTTCCTGAACACGACGAAGCTGTGGCAGCAGGCCGTGATCGGTGCCTGTATGGCCTTCATTCTGCACGCGATCTTGTTTTCGTTTTCACGCGGAGCGATGCTGGCAACGGCAATCGGGATCGGCCTCTCCTTCTTCCTGATAAAGAAGACAACGAAACACTATGCACTGTTCGCGGTGGGAATCGTCGCTGCCCTGATTCTTGCCGGCCCGGGAGTTCGCGATCGCTTTTTCGAAACGTTCGAAAAGAAGAACGGCCGCCATGAAGCATCCGCGCAAAGCCGACTTGACCTTTGGAAAGACTGTTACACGGTTCTGATGCGCGATCCGGTCATGGGTTGCGGCCCGGACCACTGGCCGCTGCTGGCCCATACATTCGGTTGGTTCAAAGGCAAGGAAGCTCACAGCCTGTGGGTACAGACCGCGACGGAACTGGGTATCCCGGGCATCACAATGTTCGCCGGATTCTACCTTGTGTGCATTGTCCGCTGCTGGTTCCTGCTGAAGAGGCTGCAGCCCGATGATCCTCCATGGTTCGGCGACTCATGCCGTATGACAATCGCCTCCCTGATTGGCTTCGGTGTCGCCGCTCAATTCGTCAGCCTGGAAGCACTGGAAGTGCCCTACTACGTCGCACTGCTGGGATCGGGCACTCTGGTGCTTTACTCGCGACTCGACGCCGAACGAAGCACGAACGAGTCCGACGCCACAGACGATGACAGTTGGTCCGACTGGCGCGACTCGTGCGATGCCGCGCCGGGTGCAATTGAATGGCAGGACGCCGAAGCACTGGAACCCGTGGCGATCATGAATTGAGAAAGTCACCGGACTCCATGACGGGCAATTTCGAATCGCCGGAATGCACAATTGGCGGCCCGCCAAATCGCGAGGAAAGAATTTCCGAAGAACACAGGTCGGCGGGCCAGGCTTAGGAAGTCCACATGAGTCACAACCCTGAAATCGCCGTTGGCTACAAACCGGCATCCGTGGCACGAAAGTATTTCACTTTGGCTCTGCTGCTGGCCGGTGTCGTCCTGGGAGCACGTTATGTTCTTCAGGTCGCCGGCGAAATCGGTGCCGCGGCGCAGAGCGTCTCACGGCCTGTGAATTCCGCAGGTAAGGATCCGACGACCACGCCACTGAGCGGAACGGACGTCAGTGAGCTTCTGAATCCTCAGGTCCAGGCCCGCGTCGATGCTTTGCTGGCGGAGCGCCAACGGAATCAGGATTCCGCTGCGATCGACATCCCAGGTGAAACGGCCGTCCCGGCAGACGCTGATTCGAAGGAGTCCCGGCCATTCCCAGAACCGATTCGCCAGGATTCTTCGCTGCATCCGCAGATGATCACCCCTGGCAATTTTGAATACGTCGGTGCGTTCCGGCCACCACATGTTCAGAAAATGATGTCTCAGTTCGGACACGGCGGCTGGGGAGTGACCTACCGCAGTGACGGCGATCAAAACGGGCCAGACGACGGATTCCCCGGTTCTCTTTACCTGGTCGGTTTTATGCGCGACCAGCTCGTCGCGGAAATCAGTATTCCCCGGCCGCGAATCACCAGCAGCCTTGATGAAATTACCGTCGCCGAAATCCTGCAGCCGTTCGGTGACATCACGGCGGGACTTCAGAAAGCCATCACAGGAGACTCTTCGGAACCGTTTCAGATCGGCGGAATGCAGGTCGTCGACGGACGGCTGCACTGGACACTCTTCAAATACTACAACGTGGCCGGCCACGATTTTCCTCACACGCCGTGTCTTCGCTGGACGTCAATGCTGTCAACATCGATGGCCCGTGGCATCTGGGACCGATCGATTCCGGTGACCCGCAGTGGCATTCCTACAAGAACGCGGGCTATATCGCAGAAATTCCCGATGCACAAGCCCGGCAGTGGTTCGGCGGCCGAAACCTGATGTCCGGACTTCAGATCAGCACCGGGCTGAAATACTCCAGCCAGGGTCCAGCATTGTATGCCTATGAATTGCCAGAACCCGGCCGCGAACCCGGCAGTAGTCTGGATGCGATCCCTTTGCTGTGGTACTCCCTGCAGCGACCGCTGGCAGGGCATCATCCGTCTGATCGCTGGACGGGAGCCGCCTGGCTGAGTCTGAGTGGAAAGCAAACCATCGTCATCGCAGGCCGCAAGGCTCACGGCGAAGTCTACTATGGCAATCCGCGACCGACAGACTGCTATCCGGACAAAGGCTATCACGGTTCATCGTATGAAGTGCAGATGCTGTTCTACACGCCGGCGGAACTCATCGGCGCCGCCAATCGACGCGGGACGGCGACGGAGATCGATCCCTGGTATCGCTGGGACAGCCGGACTCCCGGTGGGGGCATCGACCGCTTCATGTTCAAAGACTGCGGACGGGATATCGGCGGCCTGACCTATGACCGGCAGAACAATCTGCTGTACATGGTCGAAGTGGACGCCGGCAAGACAAGCCTCGACGAGTGGGAACCGACTCCGGTGATCCATGTGTTCCGAGTCGTCGAATAGACACGGCGACGTCTGAGACTTGTGTTCGGCAGCTCGAATCGTGGCCGCTTCGGCGCAAGCGGCTCGGTCACATCAGTTGTCGGGTGGGTACTGTTCTGTTCCAACCGTGTCGCATTGGCATGACGCCCCGTGAGACGTCTGCCGATTATTTCGGGGTAACGACATCCGGGGCAGCAACACCCGTCGTTGTGTACTCGGGCCTGTCCGGCACACATTCACGGATCTCAGCCACCGGTCGACGGATCAGCCGTGCCGGCCGCAGGGATTCCGGCAGCAGGTAGGTAATTGGTCGCCACGCTGCGGTTGTCTGATGGACACATGTTTTCGAATGCTCCGACAGCCATTTGCAGGATGCCGCGTTGTCCGGGATGAAGTGTCCGGCAACGGTCGATTCGGGGTTGTTCAGAACATTGATCATCGCGAAGACCGGTGCGGATTCGA
This sequence comes from Planctomycetaceae bacterium, assembly GCA_041398785.1. Lineage (NCBI taxonomy): Bacteria > Pseudomonadati > Planctomycetota > Planctomycetia > Planctomycetales > Planctomycetaceae > Planctomycetaceae bacterium. The sequence goes on from JAWKUA010000023.1 coordinate 79,630, forward strand.
TGTCGGCACGAGTCAGACACGGTACGCTCCAGCGTTCTGACCGAAGAGAGCCAGGCACGAGTCTCAGGTTGGCCGGTGTCTGAAATGCGTTCAGCGTGCGGATCTCCCGAGCGGTGCGGTCGTCGGCGACAAAGATAGAATCCGGATGTTCCTTCGCCCAGGACAGAAACTGCCGGGAAACCTCCACATTTTGTCCCCACGGTCCACCCAGACACATCAGCAGCAGACACAGCCCGACGGTGACGGTTGCCAGAGCGTTTCTCATCCGCCGGTTGTGCAGCGACGGCAGCGCGGCACCGATGACCAGCGCGAGCGGTATCGCCAGCGGTTGCCAATAACTGACGGTTCCGGGAAACGGCTTGTAACCGCTCGGTGTGTGTGTCCCAAACGCCATATACAGCCAATAGACCGATGCCGCCACCAACACTCCCCGCAGGACTTCCGGCATTCGGCGATAACTCAGGAATCCGGTCAACAGCATCATCAGCGGTAGAACCGCATACTGTTTCGAGAATATGACATCGCGAACCGGTTGCGTGATGAAAGTCGTGTCAAAACTTCCGTCAGCGGAGTACACACGGCGTTCGTTGGTGTCATTCTGCAGTTGCTGCAGATGCGTTTTTTCGATCACGTGCAGCCGGTACAACGGGTCGCCCTTCACGATCCACCACGGCAGCGGGTCGAGCAGCAGGAACACGGTACCTCCCAGAACCCACGCTTTCACAATCCGGCTGCGAAGGCAGGGCACCATGACACCGAGCACACCAAAGAATACAACCACAAAGAACAGCAGCGTCAGGTGGCAGTCGACGGCCAGTCCCATCAGAACTCCCGCAATCGCGACCCCTGTCATGCCGGGCCGGGTTACGACGCTCCACACGGCGGCCGCCAGCAGTCCGGTCCCCAGAATTCGCGTCGATCCGCCTGTTGTGCAATCCAGAACATCACCGGGAAGGACTGCCATCAGCAACATTGCCACGACGGCCAGCCGGTCGTTCTGCGTGACGTGACGGACGGTCAGCCCGCAGAACAGCATCAGCATGAACGATCCAATCAGTCCCGGGACGGCCGCCGAAAACTCGCTGAAGCCCAGCAGTCTCAGGCTTCCGGCCAGAAGCAGATTATAGGGCAGCCGCAATTCCCAGTGAGTGGCCGGGATTCTGTCCAGTTCCCAGGCGAACCGAAGATGTTCCAGGTCATCAGCGCCCTGAATTCCTTCGAAAAGCAAGAACCGGAGTATCCCCCACAATCCCACCGGCAGCAGCCACAGCAGGTATGACATAGTGCTCCGGGGCGCACAGGTCGCAGTGTTGTGGCGTGGCAGCCGTTCATCACAACCGCTCAATTCAACGTTGTCTGACATGGGAACCTTACTGGAATCCAGGGAATGACTGCCCCGAGGCAAGTTCGCTTCCTATGTTTCTGAAACGAAGCCTTCGGAACAGCCTACTTCGCAACAACGCCCACTGCGGCACGAATCGGGAGCGACTCTGGTGATCGCCGAAACTGACGCTCTGCAGCCAATGGATCTTTTGGATATTGCCGTCTTGATTCCCTGTCACAACGAAGCCGCGGCCATCGCGCAGGTCGTGACGGACTTTCGGCAGGCGCTTCCGTCGGCAACCGTGTTCGTTTACGACAACAACTCAACGGACGATACGGCAGCTGTGGCCGCCGCAGCGGGAGCGATTGTCCGGTCGGAGCCGCGGAAGGGAAAAGGAAATGTCGTCCGCCGCATGTTTTCCGACATCGAAGCCGACGTCTATGTCATGGTTGACGGTGATGATACGTATGAAGCCGCGGCAGCTCCCGGAATGGTCCGTGCGCTCATCGAACAGCGGCTGGACATGGTCAACGGCAAACGCGTGACGGAAATCGAGAAGGCGTACCGCACGGGCCATCGCTTCGGCAACTGGATGCTGACCACTCTGGTCGGCTTCTGCTTCGGCCGTGAGTTCGATGACATCCTGTCGGGCTTCCGCGTGTTCTCCCGCCGCTTTGTGAAATCATTTCCGGCATTGTCCCGCGGCTTTGAAACCGAAACCGAACTGACTGTCCACGCTCTGGAACTGCGACTGCCGGTCGCCGAAGTGGAAACCGCGTACAAGGACCGCCCGGAAGGAAGCGTCAGCAAGCTGAACACCTATCGCGACGGTCTGCGAATTCTGAAGACGATCATTGTGCTCGCCAAAGAGGAACGACCTCTGGCCTTCTTTTCCGCGATCTGGGCCGTGCTGGCGATGGTCTCAATCGGACTTGCCATTCCGCTGTTTGTGACCTATTTCGAAACCGGCCTGGTCCCCAGATTTCCGACGGCGATTCTGGCGACGGGATGCATGCTGCTGGCGTTTGCCAGTCTGACCTGTGGCCTGGTGCTGGATACCGTCACGCGAGCCCGCCGGGAAATGAAACGACTTGCCTATCTGCAGATGAAACAACTGCAGGCCACCGGATTCGGTTCCGCGGATTCCCGGTTTCGTGACTGCAGCCGCCGCGGCGCGCCAGCCCGGGCCATGACGCGATAGGGTCAGGTTCCTGTGACTGTTGAACAATTCGGGCCAGCCTTCATTCACGGAAACCTGCCCTCGTCATGAAACCGCTGAGAGATCTGCTGAAACATTCGTCGATCTACATGATCGGCCAGATCCTGACGCGCATGGCGTCGGTGCTGCTGCTGCCGTTTTATACTCACGTGCTGACAACCGCGGACTACGGAGTGACCGCGATCCTGGATCTGACGGCCGCCATCCTGTCGACCTTTCTGGCCGGCGGAATGGTCAGCGCGATTACTCGCCACCATTTTGACCAGGACGACGAACAGCATCACGATCGAGTCTGGTGGACCGGGATGTCGATGGTCGCCGGCGTCTGTTCGCTGATCTCAGTCGCGTTGTGGACAGCGCGGCACTGGCTGGCCGATGTGACACTGGGACCGGAGATTTCCAGCGGAGCATGGTTCTATACGCTGACCATCGTCACGCTGTGGTTCACGGTGCTGGGGATGATCGTGGAAGGCTACCTGCGGGTTCGCAAATGGTCCGGCCTGTTTGTCGCGATCTCGCTGGCCCGGCTGACGTTCAACATCGCGCTGAATGTGTGGCTGATGGTCGGACGAAAGATGGGCGTCGAAGGACTGTTGATCGGCAACATGGCGGCTACCTTCGTCCACACGTCGGTGCTGTTGGCGATTTTTGTCCGAACGCGGGGCAGCTATGTTTTCGACACACAGCTTGGTCATCAGATGTTCCGCTTCGCGGCGCCGCTGGTCGTTACCGCTCTGACCAGCATGCTCATGCACGAAGCCGATCGGTACTTCCTTCGCATCTGGGAGACACTCAGCGAGGTCGGCATTTATTCGCTGGCCCATAAGATCGGATTTGCCGTCAATACGCTGTGCCTGTTGCCGTTTCTTTCCATCTGGAATGTTGCGATCTACGACATCGAACGGATGCCGGATTCGAAGCAGACGTTCAGTCGCATCTTCGGCTGGTTCACTTCCGGCCTGGGAATTCTGCTGCTGGGAGCGTCGCTGACAATGCATCCGGTTCTGCCGCTGCTGACGCCGGATGCTTATGGCGAAGCGGCAGATCTGGTTTCCGTGATTCTGCTGGGGTTCTTCGTCTTCGGCCTGAGCTTCATGTTTCAGGTTCCGTCGATGCTGCGGAAGAATACCAAGCTGATGGTTCCCGGTTCGATCGCCGGCGTCGTAGTCAATGTCGTCGCGAATGTAATGCTGATACCCATGATCGGTGTCTGGGGAGCTGCGTGGGCCGGTGTTCTGACGTATGCGGCGTTCTCGTTCACAACTCTGGCGTGCTGCCGCACGGAAATGAAACTGTCCTATCCGTGGAAGTCTTCGCTGGCCGCGTCACTGGGACTCTGCGGTAGCTATGTGGGCGTGCGCTATGGCTGTTTTCCGTGGATGAACGCGGCGGCACAGATTGTTGTTTCCGTGGCCGTCTGCGCTGCCTGGGGAATCCTTCTGTTCGGCCGTGACGGAATGACATGGTGGCGCTCGCGCAGAACGAATCAGCAGGCTTCCGGCCGACAGTCTGCGGAGTCTCGCGAAACCTGTGACGTTCACGCCGGGCAGCCGGTGGGCGCTGCGTGAGACATCCGGGAATTCCGTAATGCGTTTTGCCACCGGTGACAGCGTTACCGGCGTTTGAAAGCAGCATCGATGAAAGCGCTCATTAAACAGACGCTCAGGATTCTAAGCGGACTTGCCGTTTCGCCGGCGATGCTGCTGTTCCGCCTTCAGGCCGCCTGTGTCGGCAGGGACAGAGCCCTGGCGGGTTGGTCGCAACTGTTCAGCCTGCTGCCCGGGACCACGGGCGTCTACCTGCGACACGCCTTCTACCGGAATGTTCTGCAGAAGTGTGACACCGATGCGTGGATCGGCTTCGGGACGATCCTGTCTCACGCCGGCGCTTCAGTGGGCCGTACCGCCTATATTGGCAACTACTGCTCGATTGGAAACGTCACGATCGAAGATGACGTGCTGATTGCATCACACGTTTCGGTCATGAACGGATGCCAACAGCATCGAACGGATCGCCTGGATATTCCCATTCGCGAGCAGACCGGGGTGTTCCTGCATGTCACCATCGGCCGCGATACCTGGATTGGTGAACGGGCGACGATTGCCGCCAGTGTCGGCCGGCACTGCGTGATCGGTGCGGGAGCCGTGGTTGTGTCGCCGATCCCGGACTATTCGATTGCCGTGGGAGTTCCCGCGAAAGTCATCCGTGACCGCCGCGATGACGCGACGACGGTTGAGTTCCCCGCGGCACGACCCACCGGCTGAACGTCCGGATGAACACGGTGCTGACGTTGCCGATTCGCCACATTCAACCAGCATCGTTCCTCGTGGTGCAAACCATGCCGACACGCTGCCGTCCAGCGGGAACTGTCGCCGTTCAGAATTCTCCACCGGCGTGCTGTCGTGGCAGGTGTTAGAACAACTGTATCGCTCAGGCGAAGCGGCTGGCCGGTTCCGGCCACATCTTCATCGACTTCGCCGTGACATTCCGGGAGACAACAAGATGAAGCCGTCGAGAATCCTGCTGCTGGAGTTCAACGAACTCTGCCCCGGTCTTTTGAACAAATGGATGGCGGACGGGCTGCTGCCAAACTTCCGGGCGTTCCATTCGCGTTCCGATGTGTTCGTCAGCAGCGCGGACACGGACGATCCCCATTTCCTGGAACCGTGGATCCAGTGGTTCTCCATGCACTCCGGCCTGAGTATCGATCAGCACGGAATCTTTCATCTGACTGACGGACAGCGCGCGGCTCATGACGACATCTGGTCCGTCCTGGCACGGGCCGGAAAGTCCGTAGGCAACGGAGGCAGCATGAATGTCCGAAGGCTGCAGCAGGAAGGCTCTTTCTTCTTGTCCGATCCCTGGTGTACGGCGTCCAAAGCGTGGCCGACGGAACTGCAGGTCTTCCAGGATTTTGTGGCCGAGAACGTTCAGGAATACAGCAACACCAGCCGCAAAAAGACGGGAGCAAAGCGATTCCTGCAGTTCATGGCCCGTCACGGACTGAGACCCAAAACGGTTGCCTGGATTGCAAAACGCCTGCTGCAGGAACGCACCACGGACCGGGGAAGCCAGTGGAAGCGAGCGGTCGTCCTGGACATGCTTGTTGCGGACCTGTTCCTGCATTTGTTTCGAAAGTACCGCCCCGACTTTTCAACGCTGTTCCTGAACAGCACAGCACATTTTCAGCACAGTTACTGGCGGCACATGGACCCCGCTGCATTCGTCAACCAGCCTTCGCAGCAGGAACTGGACCAGTACGGTAAAGCCATTTTGTACGGCTATCAGCGAATGGACGTCCTGCTGGGAGACCTGATGAAGCTGGAACGTGACGGAGTGATGCTGATTCTGTCAACGGCGCTCAGTCAGCAGCCGTTCCTGCGTCATGAAGCCACGGGCGGTCAGCATTTCTATCGCCCGCATGACGTCGGCAAGCTGCTGACTTCGCTCGGTGTGCAGTTCGATTCCGCTGACCCCGTGATGACTCATCAATACATGCTGAGAGTGCAGCCGTCCGAACGCGACGCCGCGGTGAACCGACTTCGTGCCTTGACGATGGACGGAACGGAGGCCTTCGAAGTCAGTCCTTCCGACGACGGCGGTATCTATTTTGGCTGCCAGATATCCCGGAAGGTCTCCGGCGATGAAGTCATCACCGACACTCACGCCGGAACCACCGTCCCGTTTTTTGACCTGATGTATAAGATCGACGCGACGAAGAGCGGTTGCCATCACCCGGACGGTGTGCTGTGGTTTCGCACCGGCAATCACCGCGTCCACAGCGACAGGGTTTCGATCCTGGACGTCTTTCCGACGGTGACGGAATTCTTCGGCGTTGAATACGACAGCAGAGATTCCGCCAGCGGGCACACGCGCAGCGGGCAAAGCCTGCTGCCTCTGCTGCGACATCCAAAACTGACGGCTGGTCAGCGGCGACAGAACGCCAACGCGGCTGTCGCTCACTGACACGCCGGAGCATTAAGCCAGCGTCAGGCCGAGTAACCTGGCCGGCTGGGGCGAGTCATCAGGGCGTTGGCCTGTTCGTCGCCGATGAACTCTTCCTTATCCGGATCCCAGTTCAGGTCTCGTCCCAGCATCAGCGTGATGTTGCACAAGTGGCACGACGTCATCGTGCGATGATGCGTGTAGACATCGGACACGGGGTCCTTGCGAGATTCGATGCAGTTGAAGAAGTTCTGCATGTGACCGGTCGGTTCGCCGCCGTAGATTTCGACGATCTTGTCATTCAATTTCTGCTGGTCGGCGTCAGTCAGATCTTCCACGGGTTTTCCGGTCAGCTTGCCTCGATTGACGAAGATCCGGCCCTTGCTGCCTTCGAACAGGATGCCATTTCCGAATTCCGTGCTGCCGTCTTCGGCACGGTAGTTGTCGTGAACGGTCATCTTTGTGCCATTGGCGTAGTCCAGCGTCAGGTGGAATTCAGTAGCCACGTTGAACGCGTTGGGAAGCTTCAGCTCGCCGGCGAACCACTTCACGAAGTCAAAGTTTTCGGGAACGGCCGGAGTAAATTTTCCGGCACCGCTGACTTTCGTCGGGCCGGTGTGGCTGACACCCAGCGCCCACTGAGCGATGTCGATGTGATGCGCACCCCAGTCAGTCATCTTGCCGCCGGAGTATTCAAAGAACCAGCGGAACATCTTGCGGCGTTCCACCATGTAAAGTGCTTCGGGAGCCGGGCCGAGCCACATGTCCCAGTCCAGACCGGCCGGCGCCTCGGTGGCTTCAAACGGTCCGCCTTTGTCGACTCCACCGATCGCGACATGGGCCGTGACGTTGTCGCCGATGTAGCCTTCCTGAACCATCGCGACCGCCTGCAGGAACTTGCGTTCGTTTTCGGATCGCTGCTGGGTTCCCACCTGAAACACGCGGCCTGTTTCCTTCACGACTTTGCAGATCTGCTTGCCTTCGTCGATGGTCAGAGTCAGCGGCTTTTCGCAATACACGTCAGCTCCCGCTCTCAGTGCCGCGATGGCAATGGGCACGTGCCAGTGGTCGGGAGTGCCAATCGTGACAACGTCCGGCTTCTCATTCGCCAGCATCTCACGGTAGTCGATGTACATGTTCAGATCGCCGCCGAGCGCGGCGTTGAATTCCTGATTGTGGTTGGAGTCCACATCGCAGACGGCAATCGTCTTGCCCAGCCGTGACGCCTGCCTGGCGATATCCCCGCCACGGTTGTAGCGGCCGCGACTGCCGCCAACGCCGATCGACGCAACCGTCTTCCTGTCGTTTGCCGCCTGCATCCCCCGCGCACGACCAGGGATGAACAGAGGTAAGGCGAGTCCCGCGCCGGCGGCGGTGGTGGTCCTGAGAAAGTCGCGTCGAGTTCGAGTCATGGCATCGTCCTGTCGATTCAAAGTACAGAGTCACAAGCAGGTTCGTAGTACAGCGAGTCAGCCCGCGATGTTCAACTCGCACAAGCCGCAGCCGTCGCTTTCATGCAACGCATCGAACAGTGCCAGCCGCGCTGACGTCGGCCGCAGTCAGAAGGGAAACAGAAAAGCCACCATAGAACCGTCGCCGACAACGGCGTAAAGTTCCCGCATCCGGCTTTGTGGCGGCGTGTCCGGCGGAAGGGCAAAGTCACGCTCTGTAACGGAGATGTTCATGCGATTCGAGACACGATTTTTCAGATTGACACTCGCCGCGACAGCCGTGCTGTGGTCATGCGGCTGCAGCGATTCCGGCACCGCACCGTCGAAGAACTTACCGGCCGCGGATTCGACGCCAGGCGATTCCGCGGCATCCGACCTGGGAACTCCCGCGGATGCTCCCGGATCAGCCGCCGGTGACGTGCCCAAACCTGACGACGCACCTGTCGAAATCACGCTTCCCGGCCTGGACGTCAACGCCTCGGGTTCCGACAACCAGGGCGACGACGTCGAAACGCCTGACGAGCCGAGTCCCGATCAGAATTAGCGATCGTCGCGGCGTTCGTGCTCCCGATCATCGTGGTTCGTCACTCCACAAGCCACATGAGGGTTCAGGCATTCGTCTTTCAGCGTACCGCGCAGAACGGCGCGGTCCCGGTTCCGAAAGTTTCTGACGAGTGCGTGGGAAAAAATCCCGATGAAATCACTGCTGCTGTCGGCGATCCTTGTCGCCGGGCCGACCAGCGGGCGAACTCGTCAACCAGACTCCATCGGGACAGACGACCATGCCTGCAGTGATTACCAGCGATGAACCGGCGCGCCGAATGGTGGGCGAGGCACGTGTCCTGATTGTGGATGACCACCCGATCGTGCGCAACGGTCTGCGAGTCCTGTTCGACAATGAACCGGACTTCTGTGTGTGCGCGGAAGCCGACGGGCTGAATCAGGCTCTTCAGCAGTTTCGCGAAACCAGGCCGGACGTTGTGGTGTCGGACATTTCCTTCGAGGGCGGTAACGGGATCGAGCTGGTCCGTGAACTGATCAGCATTGATCCGGATGTCCGCGTGCTGATTTGTTCAATGCACGACGAATCCCTGTTTGCCGAACGAGCGCTGCGCGCGGGAGCGAAGGGATATATTCGCAAGGGGGAAGCCGCCGGTCAGCTGACCGCAGCCGTAAGACGCATTGTCGGCGGCCAGGTTTATCTCAGCGCCGCAATGACGGAACGGATGCTGCACCTGCAGATCGGCGATCAGAAGGCCGAGAAGTCTTCGGTGGAGGCTCTTTCCGACCGCGAACTTCAGGTGTTCGAACAAATCGGCCACGGAATATCAACTCGCCACATCGCCCGAAATCTGCATCTCAGCCCGAAGACGGTTGAGACTCACCGCGAGAAGATCAAAACCAAGCTGAACCTTTCGAACAGTACGGAATTGACGCAGCACGCGGTCCTGTGGGTCCTGCAGGGACGGTAAAGAAGGGCCGCGTGGTCAGTCCCGGCGCGCGGTTTGTCGCCGGGCATTCCTACCGTCGGCCGGTCTTCCCGCGATCACCCCGCGACTTGCGCCCGGTCGTCTTTGCGGAACCGCCGGATCCCACCGCAGATCCGGTCGATCGCCGAGCGACGCGGGAAGGTGTGCCGGAGGAAGTCCGCTTTTGGGGTGATCGTTTCGCCGGCCGCGCGGCGGTCGAACGGCGCGACGGCGAGCGTTCCGGTCGGCCGGACACAAGGTCATCGGCGAATCGATGCAGTTCCCGGATCTCCTGCGGTCGAAGTTCCCGACACTTGCCGGAACTGATGTGGCCGATGCGAAGCGGACCAAACGCAATTCGTTCCAGACTGATTACCTTATGTCCGACGCGAGCCAGCAGGCGGCGGATTTCCCGATTTTTTCCCTCGCGAAGCTCCAGTTCCAGAACTGTGCTGCGGCCCTTTTTCTTCAGAGGTCTCACGCTGCCGAAACGAAAGTAACCTTCAGAAAAATGCATTCCCCTGCGAAGCTCCGCCAGAGTTTCCGGGGTCGGCAGCCCGACGACCTGCACGCGATATCGCCGGACAACCTGATAACGCGGATGGGCCAGCCGCTCTGCAAGGTCGCCGTCGTTGGTGATCAGCAGCAACCCCTGTGTGTTCTCATCCAGTCGACCGACCGTAAACAACCGCTGGTCGTGTGCAGGCACCAGATCGACGGCGCGCGGTCTGCCGTCGGGATCTCGATTTGTACACAACACGCCCCGCGGCTTGTTCAGCAGGTAGTAGCGCAATCGCGGCCTTCGAAGCTTTTCTCCGTCAAACCGGACATCGTGCGCTTCGGCGTCAATCATCGTCGCCGGATCGGTCACGATGCGGCCATCGACGGTCACTCGACCATCACGAATATAGGCTTCGCAGTTGCGGCGTGAATCGACTCCGGACGTCGCCAGAAACTTCTGCAGGCGCATGTTCGATCGATCAGCCGCCGCTGGTCCGGAGCGCGGTCCGCGTCGCGCGTCGACGGATTCCACCGGCGCGGACTCTGCGGAATCGTCGCGCGACGAGGATGAATGCCGGCGACCTGGCGGACGGAGGGGCTTGCGACCGGCCGGACCCGGCGGACTCTTGCGTGACATGATGGGATGGCTGCAACAGAAGGGATCACTGAAAACCGGCCATTGTACCGCGACGGTCGCCGTTTCACTTTCGGATTTGCCGTGTAAAATGAAAATGCTGGCTTGCCAACGAAACCTGTCGGCTGCTTCCGGGATCGGTATGGCCCGCGTGACTGCTGCCCGCTGCACACGGTGAACATCCCGAATAACCGCAAAGCACAACCGGGCCGAATGTCCGGCGAATGCCGCGTGGGCCGATTCCCCAGGCGATTCTGCGGAATGTCCATGCGGCCGTGAAGATCGTTCGGATACACTAAGCTGACGTTCACCTTCGTCGCGATAGAGTTCGAGTGGGGCTGGAGTCCCCGCATCGAAAAGGAATTCACCCATGAATAAGCTGCCCCTCGTCCTTCGGTTCAGTCTGTTCGTCGCGGTCATGGCTATCGCGGCTTCCGGTTTCGCTCAGCAGGGACAGCAACCCGGCGGAACGACGGGAGGAACCACGGGCGGCACGACCGGTGGCGGGCTAACCGGAGGAACTGCGGGCGGCACCGCTGGCGGCGGACTCACTGGTGGCGGAGCCGGAACGACCGGCGGTCTTGGCGGCGCGACGACACAAGGCGCTGGCGGAGGTGCCGCCGGAGGACAGGGTCTGGCTGGTGACAACGCTGCCGCGGCCTTCGTCGGTGCCTCAAATGCGGCCGCATTCGTCGGCGGAGCGAGAACCGCCACGACGAACACGAATACCAACCGCCAGTTCCGGTCCATCACTTCCACGGGAGTCCCGACCGGCGGCGCACAGCCCCAGCAGGCCGCGAATCCCCGCCGTGTGCCGGTGTCTCTGCGGATTGGCTTTCCCCGTCCGGTTCCGCAGGAAGCAATCGCTCTGGCAGCCGACCGCGAAATCTCGCTGACTCGGTATTCGTCCGGCCGCCCGGAACTGGCAGCCGTCGAAGTCGCGTTTTCGGCGGACGGAGTCGTTGTGCTGTCGGGAACTGCCCGGGACGCTTCCGCTCGCCGGCTGGCAGCGAACCTGGTCAGATTGCAACCCGGCGTCCGGCGTGTGGAAAACCAGATTCTGGTCCCCACTGAATAACGGCGCGATTCAAACAGCGTCGACTGCCGGTGCGACGTGCCCGACCTTTAGGTTTCCGCAGCCGCAATGCCTCGGCAGACGCTGCCGCCATGTCTCGATGCGACACGACTGCGTCGGTGCCCCGCAACGGATTCCGCCAGCATCACAACATGTGCGAATGAATGTCCAGGCAGATTCACACGCGATTCATTGAAATCTCCCGCGGCGTCTCAACGCGACTTGCGGAAGCGATCGAAGCCTGTGGACCCGTCAGACTGACTCCGCGAAACGACGTTCCGCTGTGCGAAATGCTGTGCCGAATTGTGGCCGGACAGCAACTGTCGACCAAAGCCGCGTCGACAATCTGGGGTCGCGTTGTGGAAACCGCCGGCGACAGCAGTCTCAGCGACCACATCGCCGCCACGGATACGGAGATCCTGCGCGGCTGCGGACTCTCGAACTCGAAAGCCAGGGCGATGAAGGCCATCGTCGCGGCGAAAAATGAGGGACTGCTCGATACGGGCACGCTCCGCAGGCTCCGGCACGACGAGCGGTCCCGACAGCTCAAGTCGATCCGCGGAGTCGGGCAGTGGACAGCCGACATGATTTCGATGTTTTACTTCGCCGACAAAGATGTCTGGCCGCAAACGGACGTGACGGTCTGGAAGACTCTGCAGCGACTCACCGACAAACGCCGCAGTACCGAACGCACCGCCACTCTGTTCGCGCCCCACCGAACTTATCTGGCTCTGTATCTGTACAGGATCGCCGACTCGAAGCCGCAGGAAACGTGACCGACAGATCGCCGCAACCTGTCGACACACGCCGTTGATTCCGTCGTTCACCGAGCACGACGACGGCCCGATTGTCGAACTCCGGAACGTTCCTGGCTTCGCTTGAACTGCATCACGCCGCTTCTATACTCCCGAAACGGATGGGGGCGACCGGCTGCGGAACGGAATTCCGACACGATAGCCGTCGCCCGTCCTCACTTTCGGCAAAGTCTCAATCGCAAATAACGACGTAGAACCGAGGTATCCAGATGAGTCTCAAGATCGGCCAGCCAGCTCCCGGACTGGACCTGAACCTTCGAATCTATGACCGTACAAGCGATGGCGGCGACGCTCAGTTCAAGGACGTGAAACTCTCTGATTACAAAGGCAAGTGGGTTTGCCTGTTCTTCTATCCGCTGGATTTCACGTTCGTCTGCCCCACAGAAATCGTCGCCTTCAACAAGGCGCTGGGAGAATTCGAAGACCGTGAGACTGTCGTTCTGACCGCAAGCACCGACAGCGTGTTTTCACACAAGGGCTGGTGCGATTCGCATGAAGATCTGGGGAAGCTGAAATACCCCATGATCGGCGACGTGAATCATGAGCTGTCGAAGGTGTACGATGTTCTGGACATCGACAAGGGGATTGCCTACCGCGGCGTGTTTCTGATCGATCCGCAGGGAGTTCTGCGGTGGATGGCGGTTCACGACCTTGGCGTCGGCCGGAACGTCGATGAAGTCCTGCGAGTTCTGGATGCCCTGCAAACGGACAAATTGTGCCCGTGCAACTGGAAGCCAGGCCAGGAAACTCTGAACTGACCTCCGCAACGTGCAGTCCTTCGAAGAAACAGGGGCCGTACATCGAAAGGATGCCGGCCCTTTTTTCATGCACAGCGCGCGCGGAGATAACGGAATTCACTCCGCGCTCCTACGGCGAGCGGCGGGTGAGATTTACCCTCCCGTGCCAACGGGAGGGTCGAAGTTTGATCGCCGTTCAGGCAATCAAACGAGGGGAGGGCGTCCGAGCAACGGGAGCTTCCTGTGTGCAGCCCTCCCCGCGATCGAACGCCTGAACGGCCTGAGTTCGACGACCCTCCCGTTCAAACGGGAGGGTGGAGCAATCGCCGCTCGACACCGTTAAATCTCATCTGCCGAACGCCTAGAGTGCTCGGTCGATTTCCTTCAGGACATCGCGAGTCAGTTCCTTCGCGCGAATTCGGTCGACGGTTTCCTGCATTCCTTCGACCGTGCGTTCGACAAACGCCAGAGCGGCTTCGTTGGGATGCCGCTTCAGCAGAACCTTCGCGGCGTCGGCGGACTTCGTGTGAGTGACGATGAATCGCAGGTCGTTTTCACTCAGATCTTCCGGCGGAAATTTCAGGGCAAGCTTCATCGCAGCGTCCTGAGCCTTCGGAACATACTGGATCATCTCCTTCAGTTCGTCGAGGCTTAGTTTCCGGGACAACAGCGTCTTGGCGGCAGCGTTCGACAACAGCGGAACAAAGCGGGCCAGATAAAGCAGATCCTTGTTATCCGGCCCCGGACGACTGTTTCCAAGCCGTTCCCAGAGTTCGCGGGCCTTCTCCTTTTTTGAATCAACGCCCCTGGCGTCCGCTCCCGCACCACTTTCCGCCATTTCTGTCCCTTCCTCTGCCGCACTTTCCCGCTGCCGTTTCTGAATACGCGGCGAATAAACAAGCCCTGACGCCATGCGTCGCCGTTCCCGATATTGATCCGCCGGTCGGCGTAGCATAAAGCAGTTCACGGAAACTTGCAGCCTTCCGGCGAACGGAGCCGCCGCCGTCAGCTCGCCAGCCTTCATCGCGTTCCCGCGCGCTTTCTCTTTCCCGCGAGCTTTCTCTCGTTTCAGGGCTCCGGCCCTGGAACGCACTGCCTGGAAGGCCCTGCCTTCGAGAGCCCGCGCCGAACCGCCACGCGCCGGACTCGTTCGCCATACCTGGCGCACGCTCCGCGACGAACGCTGCACCGCCTGAGAACCGGCAACGCAGCGTCCGCGGGTGACATCAACCAAACCGGTTTTCGGGCGGCGGGTTGTCGGGGACGCCCGCACGCGGTAAGACTTCGCTGCGCCGTCCCGGCCGACCCGGTTCTGCTGTCTGTCGACCTTTCAAACATGTTTTCCAGGAGCCAATCGTGAAATCACTTTTCTGTCTGATCGCTGTGCTGACAATGCTGACGACGTCTGTGTCCGCTGAAGACACGCGCCTTTTTGAGCTTCGCACCTACCACGCGAATCCCGGAAAACTGGACGCACTTCAGGCGCGGTTTCGTGACCACACCGTCAAGTTGTTCGAAAAACACGGAATGACGAACATCGGCTACTGGGTGCCGAAGGATAACAAGGACAACCTGCTGATCTACGTGCTGGCGTTTCCCGATGAGGACGCGCGCAGTGAGTCGTGGAAGGCGTTCGGCAATGATCCGGAATGGAAAGCCGTCTACGCGGAATCGACAAAGGACGGACGGCTGGTGGGCAAAGTGGATTCCGTACTGCTGCACGTCACGGACTATTCACCGGAAATCAAGTCGGTGACTGAACCGCCGGCGCGATTGTTCGAACTTCGCACCTACACCACCAACGAAGGCAAGCTCGATACGCTGAACAGCCGGTTTCGCGATCACACCGTCAAGCTGTTCGAAAAGCACGGACTGACAAACGTTGCTTACTGGACGCCAGTTGAGGAGGAAGACGGCAGAGACAACAAGCTGATCTATCTGCTGGCTCACAGGGACGAAGAATCTCGCAATGCCGGCTTCAAGGCGTTCGGCGAAGATCCGGAATGGCAGGCAGCCCGCAAGGCGTCGGAAGAAAACGGCCGGATCCTGATTGAAGGAGGCGTGCAGTCGGTGTTTCTGGAACCCACCGATTACTCGCCGATGAAGTGATCGCCAAAGTCGGCAATCACGCAACAGCAGGTCTTCGGAGCGAAGTCCGCGGATCGTCTCACGCGAAGCCGATCGCAGTG
This sequence comes from Planctomycetaceae bacterium, assembly GCA_041398785.1. Lineage (NCBI taxonomy): Bacteria > Pseudomonadati > Planctomycetota > Planctomycetia > Planctomycetales > Planctomycetaceae > Planctomycetaceae bacterium. The sequence continues at coordinate 94,989 of JAWKUA010000023.1, forward strand.
GCGGTGGCGTACAGCTTCGCGTGACTGATCGTGATCAGTACCTGCGTAATTCCCATGGATTCTGCCATCTGCTGAGCGCCGCCGGACAGCGCGATTCGCGGCTGTCCGGTGCCCAGCGGCAGCACTTCAATGTCGTGGAACGTGATTCCCTTCACGAACCCCGTGCCGAGCACCTTGACCACCGCCTCCTTGGCGGCCCATCTTCCGGCGAATCGGACAGCAGCGTCGCGGTGCTTGTCCGCATAGGCGATTTCGTCGGGAGTGAAACAGCGCTGCAGGAAACTGTCGCCGTGGCGCTCGATCATGTCGCGCACGCGCTCGATCTCGACGATATCTGTGCCCAGTCCGATAATCATCACGCGCCGTACTTTTCCAGCCGACCGGCGTGAGCCAGCGCGTGCAGCATCAGATACTTCGCTTCGAACTGACCGAGTTCACCGACCCGGCACGCCGATTCGCCAAAGGATTGCGAGCCATCGAAGCGGCAGATTTCCGAAACCAGCAGCGTCGGCACCGCATGGCCGCTGTGAGACTTCATCTTCGACGGAGTGCTGTGGTCGCCGGTCACGATCAGCACGTCCGGCCGCAGCGGTCATCTTCGGAATGGCCGAATCAAGCTCTTCCGTTCGTTTCACCTTCGCGTCGAAGTTGCCGTCTTCGCCCGTGCTGTCTGTGTACTTGAAGTGAATGAAGAAGAAGTCGTACTTGTTCCAGTTCTGTTCCAGGCACTTCATCTGGTCATCCAGAGTCGCTCCGGCGTTCAGAATGTCCATGCCCACCAGTCGAGCCAGGCCGCGGTACATCGGATACACGGCGATCGCGGCGGCTTTCGTGCCATAGACTTCCTCGAAGGTCGGAATCGGCGGCATTTTCGCAATGCCGCGCATGGTCAGCAGGTTCGCCGGAGCGTCATCTTTCAGCACAACAGCGGCCTGCTTCAGAAACTCCGCGCAGATTTCGGCGGTACGTTTGGAAGCGTCGTCTTCCGCCTGCGGTGCCAGCGGCGGAACTCCCGTGCGCTGCGGGTCGGTATCGGCCACGTTGCCGCCGAGTCCCGCCGCACGGAACACGATCACCAGCCGGTATTCCTTAACAGGTCGAACGAAAACTTCGACGCCGGGAATTTCGATCCTGTCGAGCTTCTCGCACAGCGTTGCACCGATGTCACTGGCGATGCGACCTGCTCGACGATCCGTAATGTTTCCAGCGTCGTCGACCGTGCAGTAGTTGCCGCGAATCGCGACGTCGTTCGGACCGAGTTCAAAGTCGATCCCCAACGCTTCCAGCACACCGCGACCAATGTCGTACTGCAACGGATCATAACCGAACAGTCCCAGATGCCCCGGCCCGCTTCCCGGAGCAATCCCCGGCAGGACGGGAATACTCATCCCGGTCACCCCGCGCCTCGCCAGAGCGTCCAGGTTCGGCGTGCTTGCCGTCTCCAGTTCGGTCTTCCCACCGGGTTCCAGCGGCAGCCCGCCCAGTCCGTCGCCGACGTACAGAATGATTTTCGATTCGTTCTTGCGCTGCAGTTTGCAAGTGAGCGTGTGGATGTCGGTCATGAGAATTTCAGTATGTTGAGCGATGAACGGGCGGGGGCACAGCGTTGCAGCGCGAAGAATAGTGTTCGCAATCTGCGCCGTCATCCGACGGGGAATCTCCAGCGGTGGAAATTCGACATCTGACGAAACGGCGGTGGTGTCTTGCGTCTGCCCCACGCACTGCGTCATTCCCGCCTGCGCGGGAATGACGGAGCGCACGGGTAGCAAATAAGCGCTTCGAAAGCTCATGGCCCGTCGCCGCATCTCGGTTCCGGGCTCCACCCCTGGACCGCACCGCCAGGAGGCTCCGCCCCGTTTCTGAGGTCAAGCCGCACCGGCGAGCGGCGCGACGTCAGTCCGCCATCACGGCCGAACGCCCCGCGCGTTTCAGTGCCCGACGCATCCGAATGGCAGAGGTTCAAGCGAGCCGGTTCCAGACGCGGAGCCCTGACCCCGGAACGAGAGCAAACCAATTAATGGTCAGAGACCCACGATACCCATGATCGGGCGATCGCCCACTGCAGCGGTCTTTACCAAAATAAGCTTGCCGTCTCTAAGCTCATAGGTCTCCTCATGCCAGCCCAGTACGAAGACGATGGGCCCACGTCTCTCACATGTCACCAGTGGCGTGCTGTAGATGATCAGCCGTACTTTGGCATCAACGGAATCCACACGACGTACGACCAGGTCCCAGCCATCAAGCTGGTAGGCAGGATGTTCGAGCAACTCATGAAAGTAGTCCAGCCGTGCAGCAGGAGGCCTGGAGGACTTCAGCAAGGCTTCGGCTCCATTGGGACGCACCTCAATCGTTTCTACGAAGCGCACGATGTTCCCACGATGCCCCGGCCCCGGCTTCGGACCGGCAGGGATGGCGAATGCGCCTTGCGCCTCTAAGAGTCGGAGCCCTGGCGGCAACGGAGGGCCCCAGTTTCCATTGCGATATTTCACATAGCCCTTCTCGATTCGAGTTGCTTCTTCTCGCTCGACATCCTCCTGCGTTCGCGGCGGGTCCAGCCGGCTCGGAGGGCCCGCGTTCACTGCGGCCGGGGCACTCATGACGAATACTGACGCTGCGAAGGCCAAAAACGCACTCTGAAATGTGACCATCAATCCAACTCCAAATTATTGGTATGGGTTCTTTGTGAGCGGCGCATACTGGGTATCACGGAACAACAACGGTGCCAAATGCTCTCCATTCTGTGGCATTCTCTTTTACACGAACATGGATAACTGTGCCAAGTACAATGTGCTGGATCTGTCCACAAGGATCCGTGTACTTAAGCCTCAAGTGCTGCTCAGCCCGCATATATCGGAATACTATCGCCGGCCAAATCGTCTCAAACCCGGATTGGTCTTGAATATCGACTATCTCATTACCACCTCCCGGGAATCCGAATTCAGGTGTGGATCCACCGGTCGGCGCCCAATCGCTATCGTCCGGATTCGCTCCGAACGGTGGATTGACAAATGTCACGTTCGTCATCTTCTCCTGCGCCATAGCAACGCTTCCAAGAAACGGCCCGCACGGCCTTGTAGCCGACTCGACTCTGAAGCGAAATATCACTTGGCCCGTTACCGGTGCTTTCTCGTCGTGTCCCGCGACAACCACGATCTTCGTTGCCGGGGCCACGGTGAGTGGTTTGATGATTACGCTTGGTGGTGGTGGTGGGAGCATCATGCCCGACACGGGATCCTGACCGGGTGATTGATACGTGACCGTCAGCTTCACTTCCCATGTGCCCGGACGTGGTTCGGGGCTCAGCCATTCCGCGCCGTTTGCCCAATACCCCGTATGCCACGGATCCTGACACGGCCCTGAAGTGTATCGGTATTCCCAGGAATACGACTGCACCGGCTGCGTGTTACCCTGTGTGACCGCTGTGTATGTTACCAGCTCGCCCATGACAGGGTCGGGGGGATCCCAAGTGAAGTCGTTGATCTGCGCGGCAGCGGGCGAGAACAACCAGAAGAACGCGACTGCGGCACGTGGCCAGTGAACCATGGCCGGGCCTCCCTGAATCGGTGACCGACTGCATGACTGCCTGGCGCGGGCTGTCCCACGCGGATACGTCCAGTCAGCTTCGCCTCCACGAATCCGAGTCATGGAGTCATGGAGTCATGGAGTAATTGAGTACCGGGAGTACTGGAGTCACTCTACAGGGGAAGCAAAGATTGTCAAGGCCAGCTTCCTGCCAGATCACGGACAGCATGGCGGCAGCAGGGTCATGAATGTGGGAACATGATTGCGGTGCCCGTCGCCGCATCTCGGTCCGGGGCTGCAGCCCTGGAACGAGATGTCGCCACAGGCAAACGGCGGTGGCAACCCGCGATGGCGAGCGGCGCGACGTCAGTCCGCCATCACGGCCGAGCGCAGCACGCGTTTCAGGCACCGACGCATCGCGGAAGGCAGAGCCTTCAACGCATGGCGTTCCACGGCCGGAGCCGTGGAACGAGGTGACAGTGCTCAGATCAAATTCCACCAATCATCCCCATCACGGGCGCGTTGCCAACGGGAGCCGTCTTAACCAGTTTCAGCTCTCCGTCACGAAGTTCATACGTCTCTTCAAAGGCACCCATCACAGTGATCAAGCCAAGCATATCACTTGAGACCAACGGGATGGCATAGATCGTCACGCGATCCACACCGTCGACGGAAGAGAGTTCGCGGACATGCAGATTCCAGCCATCAAGCTGGAAGTCAGGATGCTCAATCAGCTCGTGAAAGTACCGCAGACGTTCCGTGGGAGCTTTGGACGAAGTCAGTGCGTCGGCAACGGTTGTCGGACGAAGCCTGACCGTATCGAGATAGGTGAGCTGATTGCCGCGGTGTCCCGGACCAGGCTTGGCACCAGCCGCGATCGCAAATGCGCCTTGCGCCTCTAGTAAACGCATCCCCGGCGGCAGTGGAGGCCCCCAGTTCCCGTTGGCGCGTTTCACAAACCCCTTCTTCGTGAATTCCTCCTCCTGCCTGACGTTCCACGTTCGAGCCCTCGAAACGATGCGATCGAGGAGTTCCCGAGTTGCCGCCTGAGCTTCCCGATCATGTTCGGCCTGCGCAATCGGCTCTTTCCCACTGCTCCGGGATTCCTGTGGTTCGGCCCGGCCGATAATCACAGTCGACATCAGCAGCGCGCCAAATGCCGTCACAACTGCACAGATTTTTTTCATGGTATTACTCCAGTGAGATTGTTAGTTGTTCCTGAACATGGGCCTGCCACCTCACCCTACGGAAGCAGAGTGGCGATCGCTTCCCATTCATGCACAGTGACTTTTTTTCGGCTGTGTGCCACCGAACCGAGAGCGATCTCCTGCTCGTTGCCACACGGGTCCGTGTAAACGATTCGGAGCTCTTGAGTTGCGGACACGAAAATGTCTCCCAAAGGAATCTGGTTCCACTGTTCCCATGTTCCTGCATTCCAATGCCGATCGATGATCTCGTTGCCTAAAAGACGAAACGTCCAGACCGGTGTCGGCGACGGGTACCAACCGAAATCTGGTGGTGTGGGATCCTGAAACGGAGGCGAAAGCTGCACTCGATTCGTCAACTTCTCTTGCGCCAATCCCGCCGCATCGAGAAATGGTCCGCAGGGTCGATTGTCTGTCTCGACCCGGAACCGAAAGATTACTTCACCATTAACACCACTGGCCCACTGCCCCGGCCCCGCAATGATAACTATCTTGGTTGGGGGCGCGACGATGACATTCTTGGAGATTTTCTGTGGAGGCGGTGGCGGAATGATCATTCCGCTGACCGGATCCTGCCCCGGAGATTGAAACGTAGCCGTCAGTTCAACCTCCCAAGTTCCGGGACGTGGCTCCGGAGAGAGCCACGAATTCGCGAATGCCCAATATCCTGCGTGCCAAGGATCCTGACACGGGCCGCCGATGTACCGGTATCGCCAGGACCACGACTCGACGGGTGGGGTGTTCGGTCCAGCGACTGCCGTGTACGTTACCAGATCGCCCATCGCAGGGTCCGGTGGATCCCAAGTGAAATCGATCTGCGCGACAGCGGGCGAGAACAACCAGAGGAACGCAATTGCCGCACGTGGCCAGTGAACCATGGCCGGGCCTCCCTGAATCGGTGACCGACTCCATGACTGCTCATGCGCGGGCTGTCCCACGCGGGATACGTCCAGTCAAAGCCGCGCCTCCACGAATCCGAGTCATGGATTCATGGAGTCATGGAGTCATGGAGTCATGGAGTCATGGAGTCATGGAGTCATGGAGTCATGGAGTCATGGAGTCACTCTACAGGGGAAGCAAAGATTGTCAAGGCCAGCTTCCTGCCAGATCACGGACAGCATGGCGGCAGCAGAGTCATGAATGTGGGAACATGATTGCGGTGCCCCCAACGTGGAATGAGGCCCGCTGCCAGCATGCGCGCTCCGTCATTCCCGCGCAGACCCAAACCCAGCATGTTCACGCGGAGCCACGGAGCCCGCGGGGTTGTCATTCCCGCGCAGGCGGCAACCCAGTTGGCGAGCGGCGCGACGTCAGTCCGCCATCACGGTCAGCCTCAGCACGCGTTTCAGGCACCGACGCATCCCGGAAGGCAGAGCCTTCAAGGCATGGCGTTCCAGGGTCGGGCCTGGAACGAGGGAACGTTGGTTCAGAACGTTCGCAACTGATTCGCGACCGTGCGAGCATCGAGTTCCGCCGACCATTCGCTGACCGCTGACTGCATTCGTTCGCGGTCAAGGTCGTCCGGCTGACATTCGACCAGCGCCTGCTGCAGAATTCGGATCGCTTCGCGCTGCTGGCCGTTGTCGTAGTGAGTCAGCGCCAACTGCATGCGAACCACCGGAAGCTGCGGAACGTGCTGCATCGTGTGGTTCCACAGTGACTGAGAATTCTGCCAGACCGGAAGATGCTGGCTGGTCATGACCAGATACGCGGCGGTCGCTGCCAGAGCGGTCGACCACTTCAGTCCGCTGACGAAGGGTCGTACGAGTTCGCTGACCGGATGAACGTTCACGCTCAGCAGCCGCTGCAGTGCTGAGGCCACGACGGCGAAGACTGCGATGCACGGCAGGTACAAATAGCGGTCATTCATCAGCGTCGTGATTTTGAAGAAGTTCAGCACCGGCAGCAGCAGAAACGCAAACGTCAAAGCCGCAAACAGCAGCAGGGGCGACTGTTTCCGGAACCGCCAGATTCCGAACCCAACCGCCGCCCAGCTCAGTCCCGCCAGCACAACCTGCGGCAGAATTCCGCGGGTCGGCGGGTCGTACAGCACACAAATCCGCCGGCCACGCCAGCATCGCCGTATTTCCACAGGATGACCTCGTCGACGGCCAGAATCTGCAGCAGGTTCAGATCCAGGTGGCTGCGGACTCCGCCCATCACGCTGTGCTGCGACGACATCGTCTGCAACAGCAACAGCACGGCCATTAGCCCCGGCACAAACTGCCGGACCAGCGAATCGGAAAACCGCTGCCGGCGGACGAACACGTCGTAGCAGAGCACAATTGCCGGAACGACGACCGCCAGAGCCTTCGACAACAGCGCCGCGGCCAGCCAGAAGATGAACCACGCGTCGTGCTTCGGCTGTGGTTCCGAGCGCAGTCTGACGATCAATGCGGCCAGCATGAACGTCGCCGACAGCAGGCCCTTGCGAGACGAAATCCAGGCAACGGTTTCGATCTGCACCGGATGCACCAGAAACAGCGCCGCCGTTGTCCAGGCAGCGAACCGGCTGCCGGTCAATTGACGCACCAGCAGCAGCACCAGAATTCCGTTCAGCAGGTGCAGCAGCACGTTCGTGGCGTGGTAGCCGCAGGGATTCATGCCCCACAGCGTGTGATCAATCAGCAGCGTGAAGATCGTCAGGGGTGCGTAATTTCGCGTGACCGTTTCAGTGGCGACACCTTTCAGATTCGACAGCGACCAGCTTTTGATCAGGTTGTTGTGCCAGACGTAAGCCGGGTCGTCCCAGTTGACGAAGTCAAACCAGACCGACGGCCAGAACGCGGCCAGTCCGACCGCGATCAGCGATGCGTACGCCCACCAGCGAAACGAAAGGGGGTCCGAATCCACGGCAGCAGATTTCATGGCGGCAGACCTTATCTTGAACCAGCGACCACGTTCGGGACAGAAACCGGGTCCTGACAACGGAGCAGCAACACGTCCGCAAGTCTGGCTCACGAAATCGCTCGGCACGTTGCCAAAACGCAACGTCCCGGTATTCTCTGACCGCGAAAGACACCGCGATCGCTGCAACCGCTGGAATCGGAACGGTGATCGGCCGGGAATCTCCGGCCGCACTTCGCCCCGATTCGGACAATGCACACGCAGCAACCGGCGATAGCCATCAGGACGACGCCATGCGCATCGATGCTCATCAGCACTTCTGGAACCTGAGTCTTCCGTTCAATTACGGCTGGCTGCGAACCGACGACCACCAGGCGATCTGCCGCGACTATCTGCCGGGAGATCTGAAACCGCATCTGGCCGCGACCGGCGTGCAGAAATCTGTCTTCGTGCAGACTCAGCATGACCTTGACGAAACTCGCTGGGCCCTGAGCCTGGCAGACGAAAACGACTTCGTCGCCGGCATCGTCGGTTGGGTCGATCTGGCCTCCGACGAATGTGCAGATCAGCTTGCCGAGTTTTCAGGCCACCCGAAGTTCGTCGGCATTCGGCATGTCACTCAGGACGAACCCGATGACGATTTTATTGTGCGGCCCGATGTCATTCAGGGACTGAAGGTGCTGCAGCAGCACAGGGTGCCGTTCGACCTGTTGTTCTACGCGAAGCACCTGAAACACGCTGAAACGCTGGGTCGGGAACTGCCCGAACTGCCGATGGTGATCGATCACCTGGCGAAGCCAAAGATCAAAGCCGGCATCACGGCCGGATGGATCGACGACCTGAAGGCAGCGTCGAAGTTCCCCAACATCTTCTGCAAGCTGAGCGGTATGGTCACCGAAGCAGACTGGACGAACTGGCGACCGGCTGACCTGCGACCGTACGTCGACGCCGCACTGGAAGCGTTTGGTCCGGACCGCTGTATGTTCGGCAGCGACTGGCCGGTGTGCGAACTGGCGGCCACGTATGAACAGGTCCACGGCGCGCTGGAGGAACTGTCAGGCGACCTTTCTGACTCCGAACGCGACCGAATCTTCGGCGGCACGGCGACGGAATTTTATGGCTTGGAAGTCTGAACGCACCGGCCGAAGTCAGACGCGCATCAGTGCCAGGGACAGCTTGTCGAAATTCCGAATCAGCGCCTCGGCAGGCAAATCGCCCGAAAAAATGCCGTCCGCGTCCTCCCGTGCTGCGCTCGCAATCCGGTCTGCGTCCGACGGGTGCGTATCCAGCAATCCGGTCTTTGCTTTCTCCATTCGTCGTCGCACGCGTTTTTCATCCATTTCATTCAGTGTGTCGCAGTACGCCAGAAACTCGCGGATCGGATTGGGCGACGCGGACTGTGCAGCGGGCGCGAACCGCTTGTGCCTGAAGAATTGGCCAAGTCCGTAGTTCAGCCAGTTGAGCCGCAAGCACGTTGATTCAAACGTCTTACTGCCGACAAGGCGCACTTCGTGACGATCAGCGTCGTATTCCATCTGCCGCATCAGCCAGCAGGTGAGTGCGTGGCTGAGCATCATGAAGCACCACAACACACCGCGACTGAAGAACACCGCCATGCGGGCAACATAGAATATCCAGCCGATACGAATGTCAACCTCTTCACTCATTTCAACCAGCCACTGGTCCCACTGGTCGCGCGTATAGACAACTCGCGCGAACCAGAAGTTGATGGATCTCACCACCCACGACACGCGCATGGCGGCTCCCTGACTGAAGTGCCCGAACTCGTGCGCCAGAATGCCTGCAACCTGCTGCAGGTTCATACCGGCGAGCAGCGGCAGGCCGATTGACAACGTCAGATCCGAACCGAACAGACCCTTCAGTCCATTGCCGAAGCCGGCTGAAGCATTGACGTCGAACGTCACCCGAATGACGGATGGCCTGGGAGCATGCACGGCGTCGCAGACCTTATCGACGAATTCGAACAGCAACGGTTGTCCGGCCCGGTTCAGTGAGGTGCGGCGTTCGTCGCGGACGGATCGCGCCAGCAGCGGCTTCAGCATAAACAGGACGGTAATCGAACCGGCAATGATCGGGGCCACATACGCCATCACAGCCAGAATTCGTCCGCGTCCATACCCCATGGATGCTATGTGAGTGTTCTCGGTGGCGTGCCAGAAGACTCCCCAGCCCGCCAGGCCGATCAGGGCGACGTAAAGCACTGGCAGCACGACGACGAATATCGCTACACCGATGACTCCGATACGATAAAGCATTGTTCGCCGGACAGGTTTGATCTTCCCGGTGAAGGCACCCAGCACTTGTTCTTCCAGCCGGGCCTTGCGATCTGCGGAAGACTCCAGCCAGGATTTTGCGGACAGCGCTGGCTTCTTCGGAAGCCGCTGGCTCCGTCGCGACGGTGCAGGCAGATCCGCTGCTGCCGGATCGTCGGAGACCGGCTGCGCTGTCCGGCGCTTTGTGGCGGCGACAGATCGCTCACTCGGCTGCGCGACACGCTGCTGCTGTCCCGGCGAAGGAGACCCGGGCGTATTTGGAACCTGAACCCTGCCGCCGCAACCGGGACACGTTCCGCGTTTTCCCGCACTGTTGTCGCCGACGCGGATACGTTTTCCACAGTCCGGACAAGTGAAGTGAATGCTCATTGAGTCTACGCGCCGGGACGGTATTTCTTCTGCCACTCCTCAGGCATCTCGCTCATGTCCGTGTCGTCTTTGTATTTCTCCCGCAGCACTTCCAGGTCATTTCTCAGCGACTGAATCACGTCCTGGTAGTCCGGATTGGCGTATTCATTGGAAACCTCGTCCGGATCCTTTTCCAGATCATAGAACTCCCATTCATCAAACTGATAAAAGTGCATCAGTTTGTAACGGTTCGTGCGAATGCCATTGTGCCGCGCGACCATGTGGACGCTGGGGTATTCAAAGTAGTGATAATAGATCGCCTCCCGCCAGTCCTGGGGAGTCTGCCCCTTCAACAGCGGAACCAGTGACCGGCCCTGCATGTCGGACGGAATTTCCGCGTTCGCCATGTTGAGAAACGTTTCCGCGTAATCCAGATTCTGAACCAGATCCGTGTTCACGCTGCCGGGATCGGTCACTCCCGGCCACTTCACGATCAGTGGCATCTTCAGTGACTCTTCGTACATCCAGCGTTTGTCGTACCAGCCGTGATCGCCCAGGTAGAAACCCTGGTCAGAACAATAGATGACGACCGTGTTGTCGCTCAGACCGTTTTCTTCCAGGAATGCCATGATTTGCCCGACGCTGTCGTCGACGCCTCGAACGCACCGAAGATAGTTGCGGATATAGCGGTGGTACTTCCACCGAACCAGTTCGTTTCCGGTCAGTTTCAGCTTCCGCAATTCGTTGTTTTTTGGCTCGAATGCGGCGTCCCAGTCGGCTCGCTGCGTTGGCGTCAGTTTGGCCAGATTGCGCTGACCGGATTTGTCAGTCGCCCGCTGAGCGACCGCGTCGACGGAAAGGTCCGGCCCGAAACAATCGGACACCAGGTTCATATGCCGGTCGATTTCCATTTCCTGAAACCGAGCCGGGCTGGCATTATCCGTCCACTTGTCGAACAGAGTCGGAGGTTCCGGAATGTCGATGTCGTCATACAGCGTCAGGTGTCGCAGCGGCGGCATCCAGGTGCGATGAGGAGCCTTGTGCTGGCACATCAGCATGAACGGCTTGTCTCCGCGGCTGTTTTGCTTCAGCCAGTCAATCGCCAGATCGGTAACAATATCCGTGCAATACCCTTCGATGACTTCGCGCCCGTCCGGTCCCAAAAACGCCGGGTTGTAGTAGTCACCCTGACCGGGCAGCACCTTCCAATAATCGAAGCCCTGGGGATCCGTTCCCAAATGCCACTTGCCAATCATCGCTGTTGCATAACCTGCCTTCTGCAACAGCTTGGGAAACGTCTGCTGGTCTCCGTTAAATTTGTTTCCGTTGTCGCGGAAACCGTTCAGATGGCTGTGTTTGCCGGTCTGAATGACGGCTCGACTGGGTCCACAAATGCTGTTGGTGCAAAAGCTGTTGCGAAACAGCATGCCCTGCGACGCCAGCCTGTCGATGTTCGGCGTCGGGTTCACATCCTTCAGCCAGCCTTCGTATGCCCCGATGGCGTGAGGAGCGTGGTCGTCGGAAAAGATGAAGACGATGTTCGGCCGCGCGGTTCGCGACTGGTCGGTTGCGGCGGAGCTGGTGGCGGCTGAACTGACAACGGCGGGACCAGCGGGTTCGGCGGCATTCGCAGTGACTGCAATGGCCAGGCAAAGCAACGGGAAAACAAAGCGGCATTTCATGAGCGGATCCCTGACTGGTAAGTCGTCTTCGAAAACGGTCATCTGACGACGACCGGAGCTGCCGCATCTTCCCCGCTGACGACATCTCGCGTCAACCTGGTGGCAACTTCCGTTCGATCGCCCCGGGTCCCACATCTTCGAAGAAGTTGTGCGGCGCAGTCGTCGGAAAGCGTCTTGAAGCGTCCAGCCTGCATCCTCGGTCGGATTCCGCAATGGCCGTCCCTCAGCAAGTTCCGATCGCTGCGCGACACGCCTTGTGCGAAGACGTGCTACCCGTCGGCTGCCTGGCTCGAGCACGCGCGTCGCAGCGCGGGCCGCGTCGTCACGTGCGGCGACCGCGCATCGGCATTCATCAATTCACGCCTGGCAGATCGTTAGGCAGCCCAGCGTCGTTCGGTCACGTCCTTCTGGGCCTGCTGGAAGTCATCGGGCCGGCCGATGTCCAGCCAGTATTCCATGATCGGATATCCGACGACAACATCGCCGTTCTTCAGCAGGGCGTCGATCAGGTCGGTCATGTCGTAGCGGCCGGATTCGGGTATCAGCCGTCGAGCGGCCGGTTCCAGCAGATAGATTCCGGCATTCACGAGAAAATCGAAGCGCGGCTTCTCTTTCAGCGCGCGGACATAGCCGCCGCTCGCCTCGACGACTCCGTACGGCACCTGGACGTCATATTGTCGCACGGCAACCGTCAGCGCTGCGTTGTGTTCCTGATGGAATTTCAGCAATGACCGAAAATCCACTTTTGTCAGGATGTCACCGTTCATAACCAGCATCGGTTCGTCGGTGTCGTCCATCATCCGCAATGCGCCGGCAGTTCCCAGCGGCTGTTCTTCGCTGAAGTAGTTCAGTTCAACACCGAAACGATCACCGCTGCCGAAGTATCGGGTGATTTTCTCCGGCAGGTAGTGCGTTGTGACGTTGATACGATGAATGCCGGCCCTTTGCAGACCTTCGATGGTGCGTTCCATCAGCGGTTTTCCGCCGATCGGCAGCATTGGTTTGGGAGTGTCGTCCGTCAGCGGCTTCAATCGGGTTCCGAATCCGCCGGCCATGATGACCGCCTGCATGGAGACTCGGGGAGCGATGAATTCTTCGCTGAATGCCAGTTCAGCCACGGTTCCGTCGCGGTTCAGCAGCGGCAGATGCCGGATGTCGGCATTCACCATCAGTTCAATCTGAACGTCGCGCGGCGTGTTGACGGGGGCCGTGACGCATTTTCGGAAGGCAAGACTTTCGACGTCCTCGACTGCCGTGTCCAGGTTCGTTCCGTTCAGGATCGCGCGCCGAACGTCGCCGTCGGTGATCGTGCGAACGAAGCGATCGTTGTCATCCAGCAACAGCGCGATGCCGTGACCGCCACGGTCAATGCATTCCATCACTTTCCGGATGGTCACTTCCTTCGTGACGCAAAGCTGCCTGACGTCCGGTGTCATGCCGCCGCACTTTCTGTGAGGGATCGGGCTCGAACTATCGGTCTGGCGGGAACTCCCGCAACGACGGCATCGGGCGGGACGTCCCGAATGACCACGGCTCCCGCGCCGACAATGGCTCGAGCGCCCACGGAGATGTTTTCCCTGATGACGGCTCCGGCACCGATGTGCGCCCCCATGCCGATGTGAACTCCGCCGGCCAGCACGGCTCGCGGAGCCACGTGAGCGTGCGGTTCGACCACGCAGTCGTGTTCGACGATTGCTGCCGTGTTGACGATGGCATTCGTGCGAACCTGCGCTGAAGCGTTGACGATGCTGCCAACGTGCAGTTGCGCACCTTCTTCGACGGTTGCATGAGGCGAAACCTGTGCCGAAGGATGGACCACGGTAAATGGCTGCAGCAGATGGCTTTCGGCGTTCTCAAACAGGCGCCGGCGCAATGCGCGCTGCAGCGGGCCTCCGACGGCAATTACGAAGGCGTCGACTCCTTCATCGATCATGTCACACAGGCAATCGTCGCCGCCGCGAACGGGTACACCAAACAGTTCTGTGTTCCAGAGACCGGGGTCGCTGTCCAGAACGGCCCAGCACTGAGCCTGGTTGCCGGCCTGAATTGCGTCGATCACCACGCGAGCGTGTCCGCCCGCACCAAAAAGAACGAGTTTTCGCATGGAATTGTCAAACACTATTATCGAGAAGGAGGCTGGGCCTCGGGCTAAGAATGGAATGCAGCGGCCAGGTGGTCATCATGATCCATGTCCGAAGACCGCACTGTCCGGAACTGGTTGTCGTCGCGAATTTCTATCGCTGTGCTTCACTGGGTTCTTTCGGGGATCCTCCATGCTGATTCGTGGTCGCAGGCTTCGTCTTCGAGAGAATGATGCGCGTTACGCGGCGACTCGGCGACGCTGCGATTCGCGCTGCGAATTCAGGTCTGCCGGCAGGTCACGGAACTGCTTCAGCATCAGCCGCTCATTCAGCGGCTCCGCTTTTAATCGACCGACGATCTTCTCAGACGCGGTCCCGTCTCCGTAGATGTTCGGCAGACTCTGGCAGCGCCGGCGAAATTCTGATGTCGTGGCCTGTCGAATCGCGCGGCGAATGGCGTCCGCGTTGCAGTCGACGTCGATGATGTTGGCGGAACGCGGACGCCCCGCCTGACGCAGGCCGATGTTGACCACCGGCAGGCCGAACGACGCCGCTTCGATGATGCCACTGGAAGAATTGCCGACCATCGCCAGAGACTCGTTCATCAGGCTGAAGTACGCCTGCGTCCCCAGATTCTGAAACAGCACGGTTTCCGGACGGCGGCGGCAAAAATCTTCCAGCATCTGCACAATGACGGCATTGCCGGGATCGGCATTTGGCCGTGAAATCACGATCGGGCCGGCAAACACCTCAAGTCCCGCCAGCACTTCGCCAATCTGTTGTTCGGTTTGCTCGAACTGCAGCGTCACCGGATGAAACGTCAGCATCAGTGGCGGTTGCTGCAGCGACAGGCCGACGCGACGCTCCAGTTCGGCTCGATCCAGCAGCGGCATCATTCGCAGGTTATCCAGCGCGGGAGCACCGCTGATTGTGATCCGCCACGGTTCTTCGCCGAGCTGTTCGATGCGACGGGCGTGTTCGCTGGTCGATGGAAAATGCAGATGACTGTACTTGGTGATCGCATGTCGGAAGGCGTCGTCAATGGCACCGTGAGTCACTTCGCCGCCGTGAATATGAGCGATCGGAATCTGAAACGGCACGGCCGCCAGCGCCGCCGCGTGCATTTCGAAGCGATCACCCAGCACCAGCAGGATGTCCGGCCGGCATCGGTGAAACGCCTGGGCAAACCCGATCGTCCCCAGACCCATCGACTTCGCCACCGCGGCGGGAGTATCCGCCAGCAGGAGCATGTCGATGTTGTCGACGATGTCGAAACCGTCAGCCGTGATTTCGTCCAGGGTCGTTCCGTGATCCGCGCACAGGTGCGCTCCCGCGGCGATCACGTTCAGCTGCAGATCAGGGTCCTGCTGAATGTGGTTCAACACCGGACGGTAAATGCCCCAGTCCGATCGAGCTACAGTGACGGCGGCAATAGTTCTCATGCGATGTCCTCCAGCGTCAGCAGATGACCGGCGGGCAGGTCGGCGACAGCGCGGCGATGCAACAGGTGCGGCTTCATCGACGGAGGCAGCCCGGTTCCCGGCCGTTTGCAGGCAATCAGGTCCTCCCGCAGGACTGTTCCGGCGGAAATCGGCGACGTCGTTACCAGGCTTTTTCTCGCTGCGGCAGCCGTGTCACGTTCGCACGGAGCGGGTCGCTTCATTCCCGACCCCAGCGCTGATTCGACGATGCGAACACCTTCGACCAGACGCTGCAGTTCGTCCGGTTCCAGTGACGCTTTGTGGTCGGGGCCGGGAAGGGAACGATCCAGAGTGAAGTGCTTTTCCAGGACGCACGCTCCGCGCCGCGGCCGCGAGTCCGACTTCGATTCCCAGTGTGTGATCTGAATACCCGACCGGTTTTCCGAATGCCGCTCGCAGAGTCTGCATGGCTCGCAGGTTGACGTCGGCGGGATTGGCCGGGTAGTCGCTGACGCAGTGGAGCAGGGCGAAGGCTTCGTTGCCGACGCCACGGATCGTGTCCACGGCGTCCTCGACTTCACCCAGACGACACATGCCGGTGGAGACGATCATCGGCCGACCAAATCCGGCCACCAGCTTCAGAAACGGCAGGTTGGTCACTTCGCCGGACGGGATCTTGAAAACGGCGACATTTAGCTGGTCCAGCATTTCGGCGCTGGCTTCATCAAAGGGCGTGGACAGAAACAGCACACCGCGCTGCCGGCAGCGTTCGATCAGGCGGTGATGGTCGTCGCGCGATAGTTCCAGAGCCGACAGCATCTGCAACTGAGTCCGTCCTCCACCGGTGTTTCGCTGCTGGTAACTCGCCTGCGCCGCATGTTCGGTTGCGATGGCGGATGCTTTGAATGTCTGGAACTTCACGGCATCGGCACCGGCGTCGGCCGCGCAGTCGACGAGTTGCAAGGCGCGGTCGAGACTGCCGTTGTGGTTGACTCCCGCTTCGGCGATGACGAAGCATGGACAACCGTCGCCGATTCGCCGGCCGGCGATTTCGAATTCAGGTTGTGAAGTCATCGTGTGACCTTCCATGGTCGACGAAATGAACGGTGATAGTTCCAAGCCGTTGCTGCAACGCTTCGACGGCCTCGGAGGGTCATCGAAAATCTTCCGTTAAGCCGCTCGAAGCAAACTTCGCCTGCGGTTCAGCAGGAACTCCGCCAGTTCCAGATCAAACTCCGTGTCGATATCGACGGCACGGCTCCCTGGAACCAGGATCGCTCTCGCGCGGCTGTCAAAGATCGAATCGTGCTGAAAGATCGAATCTCGCCTTGCGGCGTAACACACGGCCGTCAGATCGTACATTGTGGGAGCGTCCTGACGGCGCGTGACTGTTCCGGCAGGCCGCATCGCCAGATTTGCCGCACCGTCGTCGGCGATCGTGATCATGTTGAAAAACGGGTTGCTGCCGGATTCCGTCGCGGTCAGAACAATGTCCGCGTCGGTGGTCAGCAATTCGTTGACACAGCGATCGATGTCGTCCGGAAGTCGCAGCGGGCAGGTGGCCGGAATACTGACGAACACATCAATTCGGCGCCCGTCGAGCCGTTCTATTTCTTCGATCGCGTGCCGCCATGCAAGGCGTTCCGGAGCCTGGTCGTCAGCCAGTTCGGCGGGTCTGAGAAACGGGACTTCCGCTCCAAAGGATCGGGCTGCTGCGGCAATTTTCGGGCAGTCCGTGGAAACCACGACACGCTGCAGGGAAGCGGACGCCAGCGCGGCATCGATCGCATGGCCAATCAGAGGCTTTCCGCCCAGCAACCGCAGGTTCTTGCCGGGCACCCCTTTGGAGCCGCCACGCGCAAACACAAATCCTAACGTGTTTGACATCTTCATGTTCCGTCGATCTGCCGGCAACGCAAGCGCGAAACGGCAGGGAGTCCTTTCCGTTACGGGGTTCTTAACCGAACCCGCCGGCTCCGGCAAGATCAACCGATTTGACCCTCAGGAGGCGGCTCGTCAGCCTTGGTCCGACCGATTCCGACGCGACGCCGGCTCTGGACAGTTCTCGCCTGATCGCCTTCGGGTTCCGTTTGTCGGCTCCCGGAATTCCTGCTTTCCACGGAAGCTTTGTTCTGTCAATCTGTTGTCCACCAGACAAATGCCCCGCTGCCGAAACGCTCTTTTATGACGACTGAGTACACTGATGACGACTTGCGAATGATTCGTCTTCAGGAAGGCGATACTCGCGCCTTCGATGAAATTGTCGAAGCGTGGCAGCGGCCGCTGTACGGTTTCTTCCTGCGAAACACCAGGGACGCGCAGCAGGCGGAGGATCTGATTCAGGACACACTGCTGCGGCTGTACCGGAACGCGTGGGACTATCTGCCGACCGGACGGTTTCGCGGCTGGTTGTTTCGAATTGCCCGCAACCTTCTGATCGACAGTGTTCGCCGGGCGAAACGGGACGCGCTGGTTCACCGCGTCAGACTTTCTTCGCGAAGTGGCGAAGATCCGGAAGAATTACTCAACCTTCTGCCGGCCGATGTCGTTTCGCCGATGAACCGAGCGGCCCAGGAAGAACTTGCGGCCGTTGTGCAACAGTTGCTGGACGAATTGCCCGACGAACAGCGGCAGACGTTCATGCTGCACCATTTCGATTCGCTGACGCTGTCCGAAGTGGCAGACGCCATGGAAACGTCGCTGCCCACAGCCAAAAGCCGACTTCGGCTCGCGAAGGAAAAGCTGCGATACCAGCTCACCTGCCGCGGATTCGCCGAAGAAACCGTTCCCGAACTGAATTGACTCCTGCCTCCGCGAGAAGCCCGACCATGCCTCATTTCAGCCGTCTGACCGATATCATCACATGCAGCCTGACTCAGATTCTGTCGGAATCCAGCGATCCCGTGGCCACGCTGCGTGAAGTCATCGACGAAATGGAGGAAGGACTGGCGGGAGCCCGCCGCACGGCTCGAACAGCCGCCGCGAACCGCGATCGCCTGCGTCGTGAAATCGACGAGCATTCGGCACAGGTAACGTCGTGGCACGAAAAGGCCCGCACGGCGCTCGCCGCCAGCGACGAATCCGGTGCGAGAGACGCGCTGACTCGCAAAGTGGAAGTCGAGGACCTGGTCGACGGCCTGAGACCGGAACTCGATGCGGCCGAGTCAACCCGCCAGCACATGCTGAGAATTCAAAAGGCCCTCGAAGCCCGCCACGCCGAAGCACTCCGCCGGCTCACGGAACTCACAGGCGAAGAGGAACCCGTCCGTCTGGAATCGGAAACCGCAGTCCACTCCGCCGCTCTGGCTCTTCGCGAAAAATCCAGCGAAGTCGAAGCCGAACTGGAAGCGCTGCGCAAAGAACTCGGCGGATAGCACAGTTTTCCCAAGAAGACGGCCTACCTTACCGAGATTCACGTTTCGTCCGCAGCGTTTCGACAATCACTAGACAGATCGGTAGCACGAGCTGTTAGAAAAGCAAAGGCGATGAAATGGACATGAATCATTTGTTGAAAGAGGCGGCGGTTGATCCCGAAACCAGTTTGGTGTTGCGACATCGCCCAAAGGAACCGGAATTGCGCCGGGTGTTACCGTGGCTGGTCGAAGAACGGCACGCGGTATTCAATGCATACCAGCAAACGCAATCGCCACGTACTGAAAGGCAGATGCGAAGAGCGACGCATGTTGTCTCACTGATCGGAGATCAACCGGGACGTGGTGTTTTTGTCGGAATCTATCGAATGGGAAAGCCGCCGAGGAACACGAGCCGCGCTGACCGAAAGCGCATTCCGGCTCATTGCGAACTTGAAAAATATGGTCACCCGGACCATCCCGGACAGCAACTTTGGTTTGATCTTGAACGGATGGAAGCATTCTCACATTGGATTGGCAAGCTGATCGTCGGATGGCCCCCACCGGAAATCTCATGGAGTCGGTGGTCCGGGCGGAACACGTTCGACATCGTCGCAATTCTTGAGGAGTCTCTATTCTGCCAGCATATGCCGGATTGGAAATCGCTCGTTCTCTCGTGGAACGATCTTCAGGTAATGCCAACCACCTGGAAGGCTGCCCTTTCCCAATGGCTCGGCGTCTACTTCATTCTGGATATCAGCGATGGAAGGGGCTACGTGGGATCGGCATACGGAAAGGACAACATTTTCGGTCGCTGGGGGAACTACAGAAGGACTGGGCACGGGGGCAACAAGCTCCTTCGCTCACGAAACCCGGAGAATCTGCGATTCAGCATACTTGAAAGACTGTCGCCTGACACACCGCCCGACGAAGTGATTAGGCGGGAAACGACCTGGAAACTGCGTCTACATACGCAGACCCAGGGTCTCAACGATAACTGACCTTCGGAGTCGGAAGCTCCACATTCACGTGGCAGGGCCTCAACCGGAGTCCGTCGTGACTCTTCACCACGCGTTGCGGCTGAAATCCGCAGGACTGCTCCGTGGGCTCCCATGTCGTTTAAATCGTAGCTGTCTATTTTAGAAGTTGACAGTCTCCAGCAAACCGGCTCGGAATGCGACTTTACGCAGCACAGATAAACAACTGGGGGCTTTGGGGTGTCATTTCTCAGAATCGAGTCTTGAGGCGTTGATCTTGCTGCCCGACAACCTGCGCTACAATGGACAGCTACTTTGAATCAAGCCGGCGCCTAAGTTCGGCACATACCTTCTTCGCTGCATACAGTGCTGCCATTGGCGCTACGGCCGCGACCATCTCATGGTTTGCGGCTCCCGGCGGATCTACCTAGAAGCTATCTGAGAATCAAGTCTTGTGTTTTCCGTACTGAAAGGGAGGTCCGTTGGTTTTTGGTTCGAGTCGGTTGAGCATGAGCTGGATTTGAGAAATCCGGATCATGTTCTCGCTGGAGTCGGTTGTTCGTTCAACATCCCGGTTCAGTCTCCGGTAGCGGTTGAACCAGGCGAACGTGCGTTCCACCACCCATCGCTGACGCAGCGGATGGAAGCCTTTGGTCCCCTGCGGCTTGTTCGAAAGGTTGAGGTCGAAACTGAGTTCCTGCGTGACCATCGTGACCAGATCACCACGGTAACCGAGATCGGCATGCACCAGTTCGATCGTCGGGTGGTCCTCATCCAGCTGACGCAGAATCGGAGCGGCGGCCACCGCATCGTGGACGTTCGCCGCTGTCACGCAGACCATGATCAGCAGGCCCAGAACATCGGTGACAATGTGTCTTTTCCGCCCGTTTGCACGCTTTCCGCCATCGTACCCGACATCGCCGCCCTGATCGGCGGTCTTCGCGGTCTGACTGTCAATGCAGGCCACCGTGGAGGATTCATTTCGTCCGGCCGCTGTCCGGACAGCGGCTCGCAGACCGTTCATCATCTTGTCCCAAACGCCTTCACGCCGCCACAGGTTGTAGTACCAGTTGACCGTCTTGAAGTTCGGAAAATCGTGCGGCAGCATGTCCCACTGGCAGCCCGCTCGGTTGATGTAAAAAATCGCGTTGACCACTTCGCGAAGGTCCACTTCGATGTTGCGGCCCAGCGGTTTCGACTGCGGCATGAACGGCTTAATAAGTTCCCACTGAGCGTCAGAAACATCGGTCGGATAAGCGGCTCGAGACATCGTGACTTCCTTGTCAGTTGTGAGTGATGGAAACCATTTCCTGAAAACACCTTAACATAATCTGCCGATTCTCAGATAGCCTCTACATGCATGTTGAGGGTGTTGCGGAACTGGTTTCAACCAGCGGAGATGGTCGCAGGGAATACATCCAGTTTCGCCAGGTCAGGGATGAAAAGGAGTATCTGCTTCGGCTGGCGGAAGTGGAGTCCGGCTATGAAGCTCGGCGGGCGGTTGAACCTGAGGCCACGATCACAAGAAACGGACCGCCGGAGCGGCGCCAACTGGTCTATCAGCGCGACTGGATGGAGGAAGAACGCAAACGAACTGTCGAGTACATTCGGGGTGTAAGAGTAGAAGGAAGCAGTGTCATCACCGACAGGAATAACAACGTTCGGATGGTTCCGCGAAGCAAGTCCTCTGAGCGGTACGTTCGAAGAGACGGGACACTGATGCTGGAAGGCCGCTCACCGGCAGTCTTCGAAATCCCGACGAGCGTGCTGACTCGAAATGCGAAGCTTCGGGACGATGATCTGACACATTACGTCGACGTTTCCGGAATTTCAGGGAAGACTCGCGAAATGATCTGGAAGCGCCTTCTGGCAACAAAGAACACCGCGCTGCAGCAGTTCGACAATGAAAGCGACGCAGATTATCAGGCTCGCCGCGCCCTGGGCGAGAATCACATCGAACTGATGCGATCCGCACTGTTTGACGTCGACAGCGCGTGGCTTTCGTGTAACTACCGAGATGAGTCGAAGCCGATACAGATCACCAGCGGCGTGAATGTCGGCACAGACACCGATCTACAACGGTTGCTGCGGCGTATCGGACGAACAAAGTCGCGGCTGCCGGGAATTGATTCCGACGATGAAGTTTTTTCGTTTCACTGGGCAAGCCGGATTCCCGAACAGACGGCCGAGTTCCTGCGCGCTGCGTTGAATGCACTGCGAGTCCGGTTTCCGTCGGCTCAGATTCTTGACGTGGCCGACTGGACCATCGACGACGGCGAACTTGAGTTGCGATTGAGCGGGCGTGCGAATGCAGAATATGGCTTGGCTTGTCTGGGAGCATTGCGGGTCAGCAACGCATCCGACGGCGCTCAGCAACAGTTGTCCGAACTGCTGACGGCCATTCCGGCACTTGCCGTGCAGCAGATTGTCAGCGAGCAGGGAGAATCGTTCCTGCAAGTCAGCCTGTCACCGCTGGCGCAACTCAAAACAGAAAAACTGCCCGAGTGGGAGTTCATCAGGCTGCCCCAGTACGCTTTTCTGCGGTTCCGCGAGAACGCCCTGTGGTTTTCGCTCGGCGGTCAGAATGCGTGGAAGGTGCTTGACGCGGAATTGGTCGCTCAGGACGAAGAGGACCCCGACGACAAACCGTCGAAAGGAATCGGCTACGTGCTGAAGTGCGAGCTGAATCTGGAACAAGTAACGACTGACAAAGGTGAGAAGTCCGGTCTGAAGCAATATGTGGCAGAATTCGAACGCGGCTATTCACGCTGGTCGGCCGATCGACATCTGGAGATCCTGGCTGCGGCGACGGGCATGGATCTGCGTTGCCCCGACGACTACGAATTCGCCACCGTTTTTGAGAAGGCGCTCACCGATCGTCCCGGTCGCGGTCGACTGGAGGTGTTCAATGTGCCGGACGGAGTGCGCGCGGAGGCAACACTCGACCGGTCACTGGCTCTGCTGTACTTCGGCAGGCAATCGCTGAATTTTCAGGACAAGAACAAAGTCTGGGTCAAGGCCATGACAATCAAGCCGGCTCCTCCCCCGGCACCGCCCAGCAGTTTGTTGCAAGCGGGAGCCGACACACCAACAGAGTGATGTCAATCCACGCGCCTGATCCCGATTGGACGA